>CAXBAZ010000643.1:0-2963 GCA_963973395.1 uncultured Acidimicrobiaceae bacterium | reverse complement strand
TTAGGATCATCGGTGCCATTGGGCCGGCTGATCTCCAGTACGCCGAGCGCGAGTTCGTCGTGGCGGCGCGAACACTGGGTGCGAAGCACCCGCGGATCATCGTGCGCGAGCTGTTGCCGAACGTGGTGATCCCGATGGGCGCGCTCGCCCTGCTCGGCATGGCGGTCGCGATCGTCGCCGAGGGCGGCCTCGCCTTCCTCGGACTCTCCGTCCAGAAGGAGGAGACCTGGGGCAAGTTGATCCTGATCGGTGCGGGTTCCCGTGACCTCGAACAGGCCCCCTGGATCTCGATGGCGCCGATCTTCGTCCTGTTCCTCACGGTGCTGGCGCTCAACTACGCGGGCGACAAGGTGCGGGCCTACTTCGACGTGAGGGAGTCCAGCCTGTGAGCGACCACATCCAGGCCGCCGGACGCGTGAGCGACGGCCGCCTGCTCGAAGTCACCGACCTGCGCACCCACTTCCGGACCGAGCGCGGGCTCGTGCGGGCCGTCGACGGGGTGACGTTCTCGCTCGAGCGGGGCCGGTCGTTGGGTATCGTCGGTGAGTCCGGTTCCGGCAAGACGGTGCTCAGCCGCACGATCATGGGCCTCCTGCCGTCGAACGTCGTGCTGCACGGATCGGTCAGGTTCGCCGGCCAGGAGACGCTCGGGCTCGACGCCAAACAGATGCGCCACCTGTGGGGCCGCGAGATGTCGATGGTGTTCCAGAACCCGATGGTGTCGCTCAACCCGCTGATGAAGATCGGCCGTCAGATCGCCGAGCCGCTGATGATCCACCTCGACATGGACCGTCAGAACGCTCGCGAGACCGCGCTCGCGCTGCTGCGTGACGTCCGTATCCCCGAGCCGGAGAAGCGACTCGACCAGCTCCCCCACGAGCTCTCCGGCGGCATGCGTCAGCGGGTGATGATCGCGATCGCGCTCGCCTGCGGCCCGACGCTGCTGTTCGCCGACGAGCCGACCACTGCGCTCGACGTCACGGTGCAGGCCCAGATCCTCGAGCTGATCGGCGAGCAACGGCGGGATCGCAACATGTCGGTCATCCTCGTCACGCACGACCTCGGCGTCGTCGCCGGCCACACCGACGAGATCGCCGTGATGTACGGCGGACGGTTGGTCGAGAAGGCGCCGACCAGGCAGCTCTTCGCCAACATGAAGATGCCGTACACGAAGTCGTTGATGCGCAGCATCCCGAAGCTCGCCGACCCGAGCCACACACGGCTCCTGACGATCCCCGGGCGACCGCCCGACCTCGTCAACCCGCCCACGGGATGTGGGTTCGCCCCGCGCTGCGCGTACGCCCGCGAGCGCTGTCTCGACGAGCGCCCACCGCTCGAACCGACAGCCGAGTCGGACCAACACGTGTTCGCGTGCTGGTACCCGGTCGGCTCCCCCGAATTCGAGGAACGCGACGCGGAGATCCTGGCCCAGGTCACCGTCGGTGGGCGGTCGCACTGATGGCCGGCACCGGAACGGCACATCTGCGCGACGGCGACGTGGTGCTGCGGGTCGAGGATCTCGTGGTCGAGTTCCCGATCGGACGACGCGGCGTCGTGAGCGCGGTCGCCGGCATCAGCTTCGACGTCCTCAGGGGTGAGACGCTCGGGATCGTCGGCGAGTCCGGGTGCGGCAAGTCGACCACCGGCAGGGCGATCATGCAGATCGAGCGGCCGACCGCGGGTTCGGTGGTGTTCGAGGGCCGCGACCTGACCACGCTGCCGTTCGACGAACTGCGTGAAGCACGAACGAAGATCCAGATGATCTTCCAGGACCCGATCTCGTCGCTGAACCCGCGCCGTCGGGTGCGTGACAGCGTCAAGGAACCGCTCGACATCTGGGAGCGCGGAACCCCGGCCGAGCGTGGTCGACTCGTCGACGCCGTGCTCGAGAACGTCGGCATCGATCCCGATCGTGCGGCCGAGAGCCGACCACACCAGTTCTCCGGTGGACAGTGCCAGCGGATCTCGATCGCACGATCGCTCGTGCTCGACCCGACCCTGATCATCTGCGACGAGCCCGTGTCAGCGCTCGACGTCAGCGTGCAGGCCCAGGTCCTGAACCTGCTCGAAGATCTCAAGGCCGAGTACGGACTCACGTTGATGTTCATCGCCCACGACCTCGCGGTCGTCAAGAACATCAGCGACCGGGTCGCCGTCATGTACCTCGGCAAACTGTGCGAGGTCGCATCCAGCGACGATCTCTACTCGCGGCCGGCGCACCCGTACACGAACGTGCTGCTCGAGTCGATCCCGGTCCCCGACCCCGAGGTCGCCGTCACCGGGACGTCGATCACGGGCGAGCCGCCGTCGCCGGTCAACCCGCCGAGCGGCTGCCGATTCCATCCGCGTTGCCCGAATGCCGACGACCTCTGCGTCAGCACCGAACCGGTGATCCGGCCGATCGGCGACGGACACTTCATCGCGTGTCACCACCCGCTCGAGACACCGGTCACGGTCGGCTGATACCGTCGGCGGCGATGTCGTCGACGTCACCTGCGTGGACCGAGATCGACGCACCGCGCTCGCTGCGCCGCACACTGAGCGTGCACCGGATGGGGACCGGTGACCCGACCACGCGCCTCTCCGACGGCGCCTTCACGCGGGCGACGATCACGCCGGACGGGCCCGGCACGATCACGATCCGCTGGACCCACGATCCGGCACCCCCCGCCGCCTGCGGGATCGACGCCGAGGCGTGGGGACCGGGTGCCGACTGGCTGCTCTCCCGCGTCGATCTGCTCACGGGCACGAACGATCGGGCCGGTGCGTTCGAACCAGCCCACCCGACGGTCGAGCGGTCGCTGCGCCTGACGCGCGGCGGCAGGATCGGCGCATCGCACACGCTGTACCACCACCTGCTCCCGACGATCATCGCGCAGCGGATCACCGGTGGTGAGGCGGTCCGCCAGTGGGCCCGGCTCTGCGACGCGCTGGGCGAACCGGCCCCCGGTCCGAGCGATCTG
>CAXBAZ010000642.1:0-2965 GCA_963973395.1 uncultured Acidimicrobiaceae bacterium | reverse complement strand
CCATCGTGCCGATATTCACATGCGGCTTCGTACGCTCGAACTTTGCCTTGCTCATGATGCTTTCCTCTTGTTTCGCTCTGACTGGATGATGACGGCCGCGATCACTCGCCGCGGACCCGCCGGACGATTTCTTCTTGGACGTTGGTCGGGACCTGCTCGTACTGTCCGAACAGCATCGTGTAGTTGGCACGGCCCTGGGTGGCCGAACGGAGGTCGGTGGAATACCCGAACATCTCCGACAGCGGCACCTTGGCCCGCACCGTCTGGGTGTTGCCGGTGGCTTCCATGCCCTCGATCTGGCCGCGGCGACGGTTGAGGTCGCCGACGACGTCGCCGAGGTACTCCTCGGGCGTGACGACCTCGACCTTCATGATCGGCTCCATCAGCACGGCACCGGCCCGGGCGGCGGCTTCCTTGATGCCGGCCTGGCCGGCGATCTTGAACGCCATCTCCGAGGAGTCGACGTCGTGGTACTGACCGTCGATCAGCGTGACCTTGACGTCGACCACCGGGAAGCCGGCGAGCACGCCGCCTTCGAGCCCGGCCTCGACGCCCTGGCCCGTCGGGTTGATGTACTCGCGAGGCACCTTGCCACCCGTGATCGAGTCGGTGAACTCGAAGCCCTTGCCCGGGTTCGGCTCGACCTTGAGCTTGATGACCGCGAACTGACCCGAGCCGCCGGACTGCTTGACATGGCGGTACTCGTGGCTGTCGACGGTCTTGGTGATCGTCTCGCGGTAGGCCACCTGCGGCTTGCCGATGGTGGCTTCGACGTTGAACTCGCGCATCATGCGGTCGACGAGCACTTCGAGGTGCAGTTCGCCCATGCCCGAGATGACGGTCTGGCCGGTCTCCTCGTCGGAGCGGATGCGGAACGTCGGGTCTTCGTCGGAGAGCGACTTGAGCGCCTTGCCGAGCTTGTCCTGGTCGGACTTCGTCTTCGGCTCGATGGCGACGTGGATCACCGGCTCGGGGAACTCCATCCGCTCGAGGATCACGAGGTTGTCGCGGTCGCACAGCGTGTCTCCGGTGGTGGTCTCCTTGAAACCGAGGCCGGCGACGATGTCGCCCGCCATCGCCACATCGAGGTCTTCGCGCTGGTTGGCGTGCATCAGCAGGATGCGGCCGAGCCGCTCGCGCCGTTCCTTCGTGGAGTTGTAGACCTCGTCGCCCTTGCCGATCTCACCCGAGTACACCCGGAAGTAGGTCAGCTTGCCGAAGGGGTCGGCGACGATCTTGAAGGCCAGCGCCGCAAATCCCGGATCGTTGGGGCTGCGGGTGATCTCTTCGTCGCCCCGGGCGTTGGTGCCCTTGATCGGCGGCACATCGAGCGGCGACGGCAGGAAGTCGACGACGGCATCGAGCATCGGCTGGACGCCCTTGTTCTTGAACGCCGAGCCGCAGAGCATCGGCACGAACGAGTGGCTCAGCGTGCCCGTGCGGATCGCGGCCTTGATCTGGTCCTCGGAGATCTGCTCGCCCTCGAGGTAGGCCTCCATCAGGGCCTCGTCCTCGGTGGCGATGGTCTCCATCATCTCCTCGCGGTACTGGTTGGCCTGGTCGACCATGTGGTCCGGGATGTCGACGATGTCGTAGGTCGCTCCGAGATCCTTCTCGTCGGTGTCGAGCCAGACGAGGGCCTTCATCCGGACGAGGTCGACGAGGCCGATGAACGGCTCGTTCGATTCGGGGCCACCGGCACCGATGGGCAGCTGCACGACGAGCGGAACGGCCTGGAGCCGGTCGCGGACCATGTCGACGGTGCGGTAGAAGTTCGCGCCGATGCGGTCCATCTTGTTGATGAAGCAGAACCGGGGGACCTTGTACTTGTTGGCCTGACGCCAGACCTGCTCGGTCTGCGGCTCGACGCCGGCGACCGAGTCGAACACCGTGACCGCACCGTCGAGCACACGGAGCGAACGCTCGACCTCGATCGTGAAGTCGACGTGTCCTGGGGTGTCGATGATGTTGATGCGGTGGTTGTCCCACGCGCACGTGGTCGCCGCGGACGTGATGGTGATACCACGCTCCTGCTCCTGGGCCATGTGGTCCATGGTCGCCGCGCCGTCGTGCACCTCGCCGATCTTGTAGCTCTTCCCGGTGTAGAACAGGATGCGCTCGGTCGTCGTCGTCTTGCCGGCATCGATGTGCGCCATGATGCCGATGTTGCGGGTGCGCTCGAGGGGGAACTCTCGCTTGGCCATCGTCAGATCACTTCCGTCTTTCGGGTCGAACTCTCAAGGAACAGGTCGTCGTTCGGGTCGGTCGGACCGGCCACGAACACGATCGGCCAGTGTATCGGCCGAGTTCGGACAACCACCTGGGACGGGCAGGATTCCCGGAGCATCTCCGGGACGTGGCGGGCCCCGGAGCACCGACGGGTCAGTGACCGGAGATGTACTGGCTGAGCGCCTGGTTCTCCTGCTCGAGTTCGGTGAGGCGGGCCTTCACGACGTCACCGATCGACACGATCCCCGCCAGGTGACCACGATCGTCGACGACCGGCAGGTGGCGGATGCGGCGCTCGGTCATCAGACTCATCAGGCGGTCGACACCGTCGCCGAGAGCGCACGTGATCACGTCGGTCGACATCACCGAACCGACGGTCGCCCCGAACGACGACGCGCCGGCGGACGCCGCGGCACGGACGATGTCGCGTTCCGAGACGATCCCCTCGATGGCGCGGCCGTCGCCCGAGACGACGAGCGCACCGATGCCCTTCTCGCGGAGCCGGGCGATCGCGTCGGCGAGCGTGGCCACCTGTTCGATGGTCGCGACGTCGGTTCCCTTCGTCCCGATGATCGACTGTACGTTCATGCACGAACCCCCATCGTGTCGGCTCCCCCGGACGCCGATGGTAGTGCGTTCGTGAAATCGTGCGCCAGTCGCGATGTCGGACGCCGCTGTCCGGTCTGTCAGCGGACGACGCGTGAGCGGATCCGCTCCCACGCCCGCCGCCGGTCCC
>CAXBAZ010000641.1:0-2966 GCA_963973395.1 uncultured Acidimicrobiaceae bacterium | reverse complement strand
TGGTTGCGGTCGAGCACCGCCTCCAGATCGATGGCCAGCCCGTTGGCATCGCCGCTCGCACGGAGCAGCGTCGTGTGGGACGATGTTCAATAGAAGCACTCGCTGAGCGCCGTCGTCCGCGTGGCGACCAGCTCGGTTTGCGGACGGCTGAGCGGGAAGTTCCACCTCAGGTCGGCAAAGGCTGCACCGCGCGAGTAGTGGGTGTCGACGAGATGCCGCCACGACCGATCGGTGACGGGAACAAGACTCAGGGCACGACTCACGTTGGCTCGGGTTGCGCCAGTCGACTGGTCGACCCAGGCGCCCACGTCGCCGACGTCGAGAGGACGGAGCCGGGTCGGCGCACCGGCCAGCGGCTCAGGCAGCGATTGCTCGGACCGTCCCATCGCCCGATCGAATCGGTCGAGCACAGTGACGATCGCAGTCACACCGACCAGTTCGGTGAAGGTCTCCTCACCGAGGGCCGAGATGTGCTCCTCTGCCCAGGCGCGTGTCAACCGCCCCGGATCGCTCGCCGTCCGGTGAACGACCTCGACCGCCGAGGCGGAAAGGCCGGGCGCGGCGCCGTGCTCGCCGTCGGCCGCAGAGGGCGACAGCGCCGCCCGACGCGCCTGATCGAGTGGGTTGGTTCGGGCGTCGCGAACCTCTCTCCAGACGGCGATGCGTTCGCTCCCCGTCAGCCAGTCGCCTGGGGCGGCGACCTCGTGTCCCACCTGCACCTGAGCGGCCTCGATCTCGTTCATCCAACCCTCATGATCGCAGGGTTCTACCAATCGACCGCGATGAACTGCGTCTCGCAGAACTCGTAGATGCCCTCGCGCCCGCCCTCGCGACCGAGACCCGACTGTTTCATGCCGCCGAAAGGGGCCGCCGGATCGGACATGAATCCGCGGTTGATGCCGATCATGCCGCTCTCGATCCGCTCGGCGAGACGAAGCGTTCGCGACAGATCGCTGCCGTAGATGTACCCGGCGAGTCCCATTTCGGTGTCGTTGACCCACGACAACATCTCGTCGTCGTCGTCGAACGCGATCACAGGAGCGACCGGGGCGAACAGTTCCTCCCGGGTGACGGCGGAACCTGCCGACACGCCGGACAGGACGGTCGGTGCGTAGAAGTAGCCGGGTCGTTCGAGTTGGTGCCCGCCGAGTTCGACCCGCGCGCCGTCGGCCACCGCGCCGGCGATGATCCGTTCCGTCTTGTCGACCGCCCGCTGGTTGATCAACGGACCGCACGCGACAGCGTCTTCGAAGCCAGCGCCCACATGCACGGCCGACATGCGAGCGACGAGCCGTTCGGTGAACTCGTCGACGACCGGGGACTCGACGAAGAACCGGTTCGCCGCGACGCAGGTCTCGGCCGAGTGACGCATCTTGGCGACCATCGCCCCGTCCACTGCGGCGTCGACATCTGCGTCGGCCAGCACGACGAACGGCGCGTTCCCTCCGAGCTCCAACGCGACCTTGAGCACACGATCCGCGCATCGGCGGAGCAGATGCTGCCCGACCGTCGTCGAACCCGTGAACGACAACATCCGAACCGACTTGTGGTCGACGGTCGCATCCAACCACTCCTGTGCGGATTCGGTCGGCACCACGTTCACCACGCCGGGCGGCACACCCGCCTCGGTGAGCAACTCGGCGACGCGCAGCGCCGTCAACGGAGTGTCGGGCGCCGGCTTGATCACCACGGCGTTGCCGGCACCGAGCGCTGGTGCCACCTTGCGCGTGATCATGGCCGCCGGGAAGTTCCACGGCGTGATCATCGCGACGACGCCGACCGGCGGGTGCTGGACCAGGAATCGATTCGCGCCCGACGGCGCCCGATAGATCTGTCCGGCCAGCCGGACGGTCTCCTCGGCGTTCCAGCGGAAGAACTCTGCCGCGTAGGCGACCTCGCCCCTCGCATCAGCGAGCGGTTTGCCGTGCTCGCGCACGATCAGCTCCGACAGCTCGTCGGACGCCGCGATCATGATCTCCCAGCACGATCGCAGGATCTCGGAGCGCTCGCGAGGGGCTGTCGCTGCCCACCCTCGCTGGGCGGTCGCCGCCGCATCGGCCGCGGCGGCCGCATCGGCTGCGGCGCCTGACGAGACCTCGGCGATCAATTCACCGGAGCTGGGGTCGTAGACGGCGAACACGTCGCCCGATGCGGCGTCGACCCAGTCTCCTCCGATGAAGAGTTGCGTTCTCATCGACCGTCGGCCGAGACGTCGTAGGCGACCGGCAGGGACAGGGGTCCTCGATGGCTGGTGTTGGGGAGATACCGGTACTCGGTGGGCACCAACCGGAGACCCGGAAGCCGCTGCGTCAGGACCTCGAGGAAGATCTTCAGTTCCAGTCGAGCGAGTGGCGCGCCCAGGCAGTAGTGACTGCCAAACCCGAAGGAGACATGGTTGCGGGCGTTCTTCCGATCGAGCAGGAGTGTCTCTCCGTCGGTGAAGACGTCAGCGTCGCGGTTGGCCGAGCCCAGGAGCGTCAGCACCTGTGCGTCGGCGGGGATCTCGACGCCCGACAACACCACCGGCACCCGCGTGCGACGACGCCACGCGATGACACTGCTCTCGAACCGGATGAGCTCTTCGACCGCGTTCGGGATCTCGTCGGGGTGCTCCCGCAGCCGTTGCCACGCGCCCGGCTCCCGGAGCAGGGCACGCACCGCCGACGCCGACTGATTGGTGGTGGTCTCGTGTCCGGCCATCAGCAGGCCGAACAGCGTCTGGGCGATTCGGCCCTTGTCGATTCCCTCCGGGTCGTCGTCGCGCAACTTGCGGAGCAGTTCGCTCGTGTAGTCGTCGCCCGGCTGCTCGTCCAGATGGTCGACGAGATCGAAGCAGTACTGGACGTAGTCGATGAAGTCGGGCACCTGAGCCCTGACCTCGTCGTCGCCGAGCCGGCCCCACGTGAGCAGGGCGCGTCCCGCCGACCAACGCTTCACGCGATCGATGTCGGCGTTCGGGATGCCGA
>CAXBAZ010000640.1:0-2970 GCA_963973395.1 uncultured Acidimicrobiaceae bacterium | reverse complement strand
GAGACGTACACAGGTCGCAAGCTCAGCTACGGCGTCGGGGTCGAGCGCACCTTCCCGATCCACGCGCCCACCGTGCAGAAGATCGAGGTCACCAAGCGGGGCGACGTGCGCCGCGCCAAGCTGTACTACCTGCGCGACCGCATCGGCAAGGCCGCCAAGGTGCGCGAGAAGCGCGAGTTCTGAGTTCCTGAGCCCGACCGGGCTCGATCGGGCCTGCGGGCCCCGACACCACTACGTTGTCGGAGGCTCACATGCACGATCGATCGAACGTCGCCCGCGGGCGGTGGGGCGAAACCTGGGCTCGCCGTCATCTCGAACGTCTCGGCCATCTGATCGTCGATCTGAACTGGCGATCGCCCGAACGGCACGTGCGCGGCGAACTCGACATCGTCTCCCTCCACGGTGACCTCGTCGTGTTCAGCGAGGTCAAGGCCCGTCGCCGCAGCGGCTTCGGCGGGGCGGCCGCGGCCGTCGACCACCGCAAACAGCAACAGATCCGCGGGCTCGCCGAGAGTTGGCTGCGCCTCAACGGCGACCGGGTCGAGCGCGTCCGGTTCGACGTGATCGCGATCGACGGTGTGCACCTGACCCACCACGAAGCCGCGTTCTGATCAACATCGCGTCGATCGGGCCGTGACGGTCAGGAGAAGAACGCCCAGGCGACCAGGCCGACGCCGATGAGCGCCGCCACGACCACCATCACGTAGTCACCGGTGCGTGCCCGGAACTTGCGGTAGGGGCTGTATCCCACGCCGTCAGTATGGCGTTGCGGGTACCGCTGCAGGCAGCACCGCGCAGGGGTTGCCGTTCACCCACCGTCGGCGAGCGATACCCTCGCTACGTGCGTCGGCGTGTCGGATCCTGCCTGGTCGGACTGGTCGGACTGGTCGGTGTGGTGGGCGTCCTGGTCTGCCCGGGGTCTGCTGCCGCCCAGGAGGAGCCACCACCCGACTCGGTTCCGGACACAATTCCCGACGACCCGCCCGACGACCCGCTGGGCGACGTCACGGGAGGCGACGAACCGACCGAACCGCCGCCGGTGCTGCCGCTCGTGCCCGTCCCGACCGGGTGTGCGACGCCACGAATGCCACACATCGTGTTCGTCGGTGAGGTGGTCGAGCGCGACTACCGCACGATCCGCTTCGAGATCGAGCGGATCCGCAGCGGCCGCTCCGACCCGTTCGCACTGGGAGACCTGATCGACGTGCGGTTCGGTCTCGATGCCCAGTACCTCGACGACGGTGAGTCGTATCTCGTCGGAGCGGTCGTCGACCCGGACCTGGGGCTGCTCGTGTCGCGCGTGTCGGAGCCGATCGAGAACTTCGGCGGGGACGAGGTGATCGGCGTCTCGGAGACCGATGTGGACTGCCCGGTCTTCGACGATCCGATGCGAACGTTGCAGCTCGACGGCACGCCGGTGCCGACCAGCGTGATCGAGCCCTTCTTCGACGCCCGGATCAGAATTCTCAGCGCGATCCTGCTGCCCTTCGCCGTGGCCTTCGGGGCGATCTTCCTGCTGGCCACGTTCCGGCTCAGCATCGCGGGGTTGTACCGCAGCGTGGCCGGCGCGGGACGCCGCCGCTACAGCTGACCGCTACAGCGCCGCGGCGGCGAGCTCGCGGGCCTCGTCGAGTGCCGCCGCCCAGTCTCCGATCTCGATCTCCTCGGCGGGGCCGTCGGGTCGGCACCGCACGAGCAGTGCGCGCTCGACGGGGCGGTCGAGGATTCGTTCGAGCACCACGCCGTACGCCGCGAGTTGGCGGCGATAGCGCCCGACGCGTTCGGCCCGTTCGCCGTCGTCGGGCCACTGGTCGGTCTTGTAGTCGACGATGATCCCGCCCCCGTCGGTCTCGACGAAGAGATCGATGTATCCCTCGACCGTGCGGTCACCCACCGGTGCAGCGACGAACAGTTCACGATGATGTGGTGTGTCGATGGCGCGTCGCACGATGGGGGCCGCCAAAGCCGAACGTGCGAGGCGTGCCACCGTGTCGTCCATGCCGATGATGCCTTCGGCCGCGCACTGCGCGGCGGCCTCGGCGTCGACGTTGGCGCCGGTGCGGAAGTCGGCGTACTGGAGCACGGCGTGCACCGCGCGCCCCACCGCCGTGCCGTAACGTCCGCGCTGCCAGGGCGGCAGGTCGAGATCGACGGCGCCCTTGTCGAGGCCGGGGTCGGTGTCTGCCTCGCCGGCGAGGAAGGTCGCGCTGACGCTGGGTCGCCATCGGGCCGCGGTGAACGCCCGCTGGCGCTCGCGCTCCCACACGTCGTGGTCGGCCCAGGCCGGTTCGAGGCGGGGTCGCGCCGGTGCCTGGAACGTCCGGTCGGTCGGTCGGAGCTCGTGTGCGCCCGCCGCGGCAGCGGCGCCGGCGTGGAACAGCAGTGCGCCGCTCTCGGCCGTGGGCGACGGGCTGCTGCCGGGGTAGCGGTGGAGTGACACCACGAGGTGATCGACCGCGCGCGTGCAGGCGACGTAGAGCAACCGGCGACGTTCGGCGTCGCTCATCTGCTCGTCGATCGGGATGAAGTCCTCGAAGATCGGGTCGGGGCTCTGCTTGTTGGAGATCGTCCAGGTGTCGCGGTGCCAGACCACCGCGTTGGACTGGGTGCCACGTGGCTTCGTGGTCATGCCGGACACGATCGTGATCGGGAACTCGAGGCCCTTGGCGGCGTGGACCGTCATGATGCGGACGGCGTCGTCGTCGTGCTCGGGGAGGATCGTGTCGGCGTTGCGGCTCTCGCTGGCGAGCAGGTGCACCCACGCCAGGTAGCGCCGCAACCCGTGTCCGCCGGCGTCGCTCCAGGCGCGGGCCTGATCGACCACGTAGCGGATCCGACGCCACACGTCGCGTGCGTCGGGGCTGTCGAGTGCGACGTCGAGTACCCGGCGCTCGTCGACGAGTGCATCGAGCAGGTCGGCCGGGCCGATGCGGCTGGCGCGTCGCGTCAGCGTGCCCAGGTGCCGGGGGG
>CAXBAZ010000639.1:0-2974 GCA_963973395.1 uncultured Acidimicrobiaceae bacterium | reverse complement strand
CCCATCGCATCGGGCACGGCGTCCGGCTCCAAGCCGACATGACGATCAGCGACGGTGAGATCGTCGCGATGGGACCGCTGGCGGCGTTCGTGCTCGACCATCAGATCCCGCTCGAGGTCGCTCCCACCTGTCACGTCCAGATCGGCGCAGTGCCCGACCTCGCGAGTCACCCGATCGGGCCGATGCTCCGAGCCGGCTTCGACGTCAGCGTCAACACCGACAACCGGTTGATGAGCGATGTGTCACCGTCGTCGGAACTGTGCGCCGTGGCGAACACGTTCGATCTCTGCGACGTCGAGATCGAACAGCTCGTGGTCAACGGGGTCATGGCCGGGTTCGCCCCGCTCGGGGTGCGACGCGAGCTGGTCGACCGCCACGTCCGTCCGTGGTTCGCTGCTCGAACGGACCGGTGAACGGGTCGGTCAGCGCGACTGTTCGCTGACCGCCTGCACCTCGATGCCACCACGCGGCCGTTGCGTCAGCGTGACGGTCACACGATGCGGCTTCGCGGACGACATGATCTCGCCGGCGATCTCTGCCGCGAGCGCCTCGGCGAACACCGCCCGGTCGCGAAAGCCCCACAGGTACAGCTTGAGGCTCTTCGACTCGACGCACCACTCGTCGGGCACGTATTCGATCACGACCGTCGACAGGTCGGGTTGTTCGGTGACGGGGCACATCGAGTTCAACTCGTCGTTGGTGAACCGCACGACGGAGACGTGGGCCGGGGCAGGGAAGACCTCCACGTGGTCGATGGCGTGGCGCACGGTGGAGCCGAGCACGGTGAGGCCTTCGGTGGGATCGTTCATCGGCACATGCTGCCCACACGACCGACGCGACGCAACGTCGATCCCGTCGTCGCCCTACGCTGGCGCCGTGCTCACCGCCGAACAGATCGAACGCTTCGGCCGCGACGGGTTCCTCGTCGTGCCCGATTTCGTCACCACCGACGCCTGCGCCCGTCTGCGCCGCCGTGCCGAAGAGCTGGTCGAGGCGTGGGAACCAGGCGACGAACGCACCGTCTTCACGACCGAGGCCCGGGAGCGGGTGAGCAACCGCGAGTTCCTCGCCAGCGGCGGTGCGAGCTGGTGCTTCTTCGAGGAAGGGGCGTTCGACGCCGACGGGGGCCTCGTGCGGCCCAAGGCCCTGAGCATCAACAAGATCGGGCATGCGATGCACGACCTCGATCCCGTGTTCGAACGCTTCACCTACACGGCCGACCTGGCCGAGATCGCCGCCGACGTCGGCCTCGTCGACCCGCTCGTGGTCCAGAGCATGTACATCTTCAAGCAGCCGGACATCGGCGGTGAGGTCGGCTGCCACCAGGACGCGACGTTCCTCTACACCGACCCGATCACCGTGACCGGGTTCTGGTTCGCGATCGAGGACGCCACATTGGAGAACGGCTGCCTGTGGGCGGCACCGGGTGGTCACCGCACGGGTCTGCGCGAGCAGTTCCGCCGGGCCGGCGCGATGACCGACGACGACGGCACCGAGTTCGAGGTGCTCGACGCCACGCCCCTGCCGACGCCGCCCGACGAACTGGTGCCGCTCGAGGTACCCGCCGGCACCATGGTCGTGCTCGACGGGTTGCTCCCGCACTGGAGCGACGCCAACCGGTCCGACAACAGTCGCCACGCCTACACCGTCCACTGCATCTCGGCCGCGGCTGCGTATCCGCCATGGAACTGGCTGCAGCGCGGGGCGGAACTTCCACTGCGACGGCTGGATACGGTGGCGGCATGATGAACGAGCTGATCCGGCGTGCGCCGAAGGTCCTGCTGCACGATCACCTCGACGGCGGTGTCCGGCCGTCGACCGTGGTCGATCTCGCCGCCGAGTACGGGTACGAGGGGTTGCCGACCACCGACGTCGACGAGTTGTCGACGTGGTTCAACCGTGGCGCCAAGCGCAACGACCTGGTGCTCTACCTCGAGACGTTCGCCCACACGGTCGGTGTGATGCAACACCGCGACGCGATCGAACGGGTGGCGTTCGAGTGTGCCCAGGATCTCGCCGCCGACGGCGTGGTCTACGCGGAGGTGCGGTTCGCCCCCGAACTCCACATCGAGGCCGGACTGTCGCTCCAAGAGGTGCTCGACGCCGTGCTCGCCGGGTTCGAGCGCGGGTCGGCCGACACCGACCTCACCGTCTACACGATCTGTTCGGCGATGCGCACCGCCGCGCTCAGCCTGGAGATCGCACAGCTCGCGATCGACAACCGCGACCGCGGCGTCGTCGGGTTCGACATCGCCGGCGCCGAGGCCGGCTACCCGCCGACCCGGCACCTCGACGCGTTCCAGAACGTGATGCGGGCGAACTTCCACTCGACGGTCCACGCCGGCGAGGCGTTCGGCCTGCCGTCGATCTGGGAGGCGGTCCAGTACTGCGGCGCAGCTCGGCTCGGTCACGGCGTCCGCATCGTCGACGACATCACCGGTGAGCCGGGCGACGAGCGACTCGGCCCGCTGGCCGCGTTCGTGCGCGACCGCCGCATCTGCCTCGAACTGTGCCCCACGTCGAACGTGAACACCGGTGTGTGTGCGTCGATCGCCGAACATCCGATCGGCATGCTGCGCCGGCTCCGGTTCCGCGTCACGGTGAACACTGACAACCGCCTGATGAGCGACACGTCGATGACCAAGGAGATGATCCAGTTGCACGATGCCTTCGGTTGGGGCCTGGCCGACTTCGAGTGGCTGTCGATCAACGCGATGAAGTCCGCGTTCGCCGCGTTCCCGGAACGGCTGAAGATCATCAACGGACTGATCAAGCCCCGCTACGCCCTCTTGAACGCCGAACAGTCGATGGGAGCACTCTGATGGCCATCGAGGTCACCCTGGTCGAACACCCCCTCGTCGCCGACTCGCTCGCGCGCATCCGCGATCGTGACACTCCGAACCCGCTGTTCCGGACGAACCTCGAACGGATCGGCACGCTCCTGCTCGCCGAGGCCACCAAGCAGCTCCCGACG
>CAXBAZ010000638.1:0-2985 GCA_963973395.1 uncultured Acidimicrobiaceae bacterium | reverse complement strand
ATCGCCTGCGTTCGTTCCGCGACCGGGCCCGCGACGGCAAGCCGGCGTACACCGTGTTCGACGACAAGACCCTCGCCGGCATCGCCAGTGCGCTGCCGTCCGACCTTGCGGGTCTGGGCCGGGTGAAGGGCGTCGGGCCGGCCAAGCTCGAGCAGTACGGCGACGACGTGCTCGCGATCGTGGCAGACGTCGTGTCGGCGGGCTGACCTGCGACAATGCAGACGATGTCCGTGCTGGATCGACTCCCCGCCCCGCTGACCCGCGTCGTCCTTCGACCGTGGTTCGCGTACGCGGCGTGCGGACTGCTCGCGCTCGCGCTCAGGATCCTGTGGGTGTGGTGGGTCGACCGCGACGGCTTCGTGCTCAACGACGCCATGCTCTACAACGCGAACGCCGTCGCCATCAACCAGGGCCTGGGGTTCCGACCACCCCAGGGCGGTCCGTCGGCACAGTGGCCACCCGGCTACTCCACCGTCCTGGCAGGGTTGTACTGGTTGTTCGGCATCAACACCTTCTGGGGTGAGCTGTTCAACGCCGTCGTCGGTGCGATCACGGTCGTGCTGCTGATGCTGCTGATCCAGCGTGTCGTCGACCGTCGAACGGCGATCGTGGGCGGTGTGATGCTCGCGGTGCTGCCCGGACCGATCCTGTGGACAGACCTGCTCGTGACCGAGACGCTCTACACGGCGATGTTCGTGCTGCTCCTGCTCGTACTCGCGCATGCCGCCCCGACGTGGCGCTGGATGGTCGTGATCGGTGCCGTGATCGGTCTCGGGGCTCTCGTGCGCGGCGAGGCCCTCACGTGGGCGCTCCTCCCCGTCGTGCTGTTCTGGCGCGAGCTCCCCAAGGTCGAACTCCTCAAGAAGCTCACGGTCTCCGGTGCCGTCGCGGTCGCGTGCCTCGCCCCCTGGACGATCCGGAACGCGATCGTGATGGACGCGTTCGTGCCGATCGCCAGCAACGCGAGCGCCACCCTCTGGTCGGGCCATCACGCCGGGGCCACGGGCGGGCAGACCTACGCGCCCGAGTCGTACTACCAGCAGTTCGACCAGGAGCCGCCGCTGCGGGAACTGCAGGCCTCCAAGGCGCAGCGCAACGACGCGATCGAGTACATGTTCACCCACCCGCTGCACGAGCTGCAGCTGATCCCCCTCAAGCTGATCCACCTGAACCGCGGCGACTCGTACGCACTCGACTGGGTCAACGACGCACCGCGCGCAGCGCCCATCGCGCCGATCAACGTCGAACGGATCGGCGTGCTCGCCGACCTCGGCTATTACGGACTGCTCACGATGTTCCTGCTCGGGACGGTCCTGCTCGGCCGGCCGTTCTGGCGATCCCGGATGGGCCGGGTCTTCGCGGCGACGTTGTTCACCGCGCTGTTCCTGTACGGGTTCCTCTACTACGGGAACTACCGGTACCGCCTGCCGTACGAGCCGCTGATGGTGCTCGTCGCGGCGACGTTCCTCACCCGGCTGTGGTCGGCGCGACGTGTCCTGTCGGTTTCCTCCCGATGAACCGCATTCCGCCGACGGGCACGACGGGCCTCGTGGCGGTACGGTCGGTCTGGTGAGTTCCGACTACCTGCTGCTCGAACGCCCGGCGTGGCGGGGTGTGCTCCACAGCTGGGCGTTCTTCGCCGCGATCCCGGCCGGCGTGCTGCTGATCGTGCTCGCCGACAGTGCTGCCGGACGTGCCGCCGGCGCGATCTACACGGGCACGCTGCTGCTGGTGTTCGGCACCTCGGCGTCGTACCACCGTCTCGCTCAGTCGTTCCGAACCCGCCGCATCATGCAGCGCCTCGACCACTCGATGATCTACCTGCTGATCGCCGGTACGTACGCACCGGTCTGCCTCGTCGCGCTGCCGCCGACGTGGGGCATCCCGCTGCTCGCGACGGTGACCACGATCGGCGTCGTGGGCATCGTGATCAAACTCGTGCCGATCCGACGACTCCAGGGCCTCGGGTACGCCCTCTACCCGATCATGGGCTGGGCCGCGATCGTCGCGGCGCCGGCATTGGTGGATGCCCTGACCGCCGCACAGTTGGCCCTCATCATCGGCGGCGGTGTCGCCTACACGGTCGGGTTCCCGGTGCTGCTGCTCAAGCGACCCGACCCGTGGCCGCGCTCGTTCGGGTATCACGAGGTCTGGCACAGCTGCACGGTGGTGGCCGCGGCACTGCACTTCGGCGCCGTGGCCAGCGTCGTCGCCTGACGGCCGTGACCCTCTTCGACCGCTACGTGGTCGTCGACTGGAGCGCCGCATCGCGACCGGTCACCGGCACCGACTCGATCTGGATCGCGGCGCTCGACGACCGAGGGACACCGGTGCTCACGAACCCCGCCACCCGCGTCGAGGCGGAGTCGGTGCTGCGCGACCTGCGTCGAACCGACCGGCGGACCTTGTTGGCGGTCGACGCCTCGCTCGGCTATCCGGCCGGAACCGGTGCATGGTTCGAACTCGACGGCCATCCGCCGTGGCGGGCGATGTGGGGGATCGTGTCCGAGCTGCTGACGGACGGCGCCGACAACCGGAACAATCGCTTCGAGGTCGCCGACGCGCTCAATCGTCGCGGTGGTGGCGGTCCGGGCCCGTTCTGGGGCCGACCGGCCGACCGCGACCTCGCCGCACTGGCGGCGACGAAGCCGGCGGCGTTCCCGATCGGCGAGTTCCGGACATGCGAGGTGGCACTGCGCGAATGGGGCCGGCGAGCGGGTGGCAGCTCCTCGGCGCCGGCAGCGTCGGCAGCCAGACGCTCACGCTGCTGCCGATCCTCGATCGATTGCTCGCGGACGGTGGCGTCGAGATCTGGCCGTTCACGACCGGCCCGTCGCCACGACCGCCGGCGCCCGGCGAGATGCTCGTGGTCGAGACGTGGCCGACGATGTTCGCGGTCGACGTCCCTGTCGGCACGATCCGTGACGCGGCGCAGGTCGGCACGGTCGCGACGGCGCTCCGCGCGGCCGACCGAGGAGAGGAGCT
>CAXBAZ010000637.1:0-2999 GCA_963973395.1 uncultured Acidimicrobiaceae bacterium | reverse complement strand
CGGCGTGCTCGAGGACAGGGACCTCAACCCCATCTCCGCCGAGCTCGAGGGCGTGGTGGCCATGGACGCCGTGTTCGACCAGCGCTGGGTCAAGCGCCTCGACGGCACCCGGGTCAAGCAGGTGACCGCCAAGCGTGACCAGGCCGACGCCCTCATGGCCGACATCGAGCGCTTCCGGGCCGAGAACGACTGCGACCGCCTCGTGATGGTCTGGTGCGGCAGCACCGAGGCCTACCAGGAGGCCAGCGCGGTGCACATGTCGATCGACGCCTTCGAGGCCGGCCTCGACGCCGACGACGACAACATCTCGCCCAGCCAGATCTACGCCTACGCCGCGTTGATGTCCAAGGTGCCCTTCGCCAACGGCGCCCCCAACCTCTCGGTCGACCTGCCGTGCATGCGCGAGCTCTCCGCCCGCGAGGGCGTGCCCATCGCGGGCAAGGACTTCAAGACCGGCCAGACGTGGCTCAAGACGCTGCTCGCCCCCGGCCTCAAGGCCCGCATGCTCGGCCTGCGTGGCTGGTACTCCACCAACATCCTCGGCAACCGCGACGGCGAGGTGCTCGACGACCCCGAGAACTTCAAGACCAAGGAGATGTCGAAGCTCGGCGTGCTCGGCGGCATCCTGCAGCCCGAGGTCTACCCCGACCTGTACGGCAACATCGACCACGTCGTGCGGATCAACTACTACCCGCCCCGCGGCGACAACAAGGAGGGGTGGGACGCGATCGACATCTTCGGGTGGCTCGGCTACGAGATGCAGATCAAGGTCGACTTCCTGTGCCGCGACTCGATCCTCGCGGCGCCGATCGTGCTCGACCTCGCGCTCTTCATGGACCTCGCCCACCGCGCCGGCGAAGCGGGAGTGCAGGAGTGGCTGAGCTTCTACCTCAAGGCACCCCAAGCCGCCGGCGAGTCCGACGCCGAGCAAGACCTCTTCATCCAGCAGACCAAGCTCAAGAACACGCTGCGGGAGTGGATGGGCGAGCAGCCCGTCACCCACTCCGAGGCCGGCTGAACACCTGACGCTTTACCCCGATTTGTCACACCCGTACGGGTGTTGACGTTCCGACAAGCTGGCGGGGGATATTCCACCGTCGGAGGGCGCGCAGTCACCATGTGTGGTATTTCCGACGATTCGTGTCACCCAGAGGTACAAATTCATGGCAAGCGATGGGTGGACGCTGGTATGAACTTGAGGGGACGAATGCGCGATCCAGCGCTTCGGCTCGGCGGATGACCTCGAAGGCGGACAGCAATGGCGGAGACGGCAGCGACGAACAAGCAGGACACGGCGTCGGCGGCAACGGCGAGCGCACAGCATTCCCGCCCCATCGACGACCAGCGCCGCGGGATCCGCCTCGCACCGGTCCTGGCACGCCTCGCCAGTGACGACGACACGCCCGATCCGACAGGATCCCCCGCGGCCCCGCTCGGTGCGCTGCGTCCCGCCGTCGCCCGCCGTCGGCTGATGATCGCCGATGCCGCGGCCACGCTCGTGACGGGCGCGATCGTCCTCGGCGTCACACAGTTGCTCCGGCCGATGGACACCGAAGGCCTCAGCCGCCACGTCCTGCTCACCGCTGCGAGCCTCCCGGCGTTCGCGCTCGGCGCCGTCGCCAGCCAGATGTACCGCGCTCGTGCCAACCACTCGGCCGCGAGCGAGTTCCGCAACATCGTCAAGACCGTCGCCATCGGCACCAGCTTCCTGATCTGTCTCGCCTTCGCCACGCAGATGAAGGACCTGTCACGGCTCTGGGTCGGCCTCGTCGCCGTGTCGGTGCTCGCCGCGCTCACCGTTGCACGATCCGTCGCCCGACGGGTGTTCGCCCGGCTCCGCATCAACGGTCGGCTTCGCCGGCGGATCGTCATCGTCGGCACCGACAGCCACGCGGTCCGGCTGCACCAGCTGTTCGAGCACGATCCGAGCCTCGGCTACGAAGTCGTCGGCTTCGTCGGCGACCGCCCGAACGACTTCCTCTTCCGCGACCGCGTCCTCGGAGACTTCGCCGACGTCACGTCTGTGCTGGCGGCGCACGGCGCGATCGGGGTCGTGATCTCGCCGTCGGCGTTGCCCGAATCCGAACTCAACTCGATGACCCGCTGCCTCACGGACGCCGGCTACCACGTGGCGATCTCGGCCACGCTCCGAGACATCGACATCAACCGTCTGCGCCCGCAGAGCATCGACGGTCGATCCATCCTGTACGTCGAACCCGTCGCCCGCACCGGCGCCCCGGTCGTCGCCAAGCGGATCTTCGACGTGGTCGTGGCGTCCACCCTCCTGTTCCTCACGGCACCTGTCATCGCGGCCGCGATGGCAGCGATCAAGATCACGTCCCGGGGGCCGGTGCTGTTCCGCCAGACCCGGGTCGGTGTCGACGGCGAAGAGTTCACGATGCTCAAGCTGCGCACGATGGTCGCCGATGCGGAGGCACGCCTCGACGAGCTCGCCGAGCTGAACGAGGCCGACGGACCGCTCTTCAAGATCGAGCGCGACCCTCGCGTGACGCGGGTCGGACGCTTCCTGCGGCGGTCGTCGATCGACGAACTGCCGCAGCTCGTCGCCGTGCTCCAGGGCACGATGAGCATGGTCGGACCGCGCCCCGCACTGCCGCGTGAGGTCGGCGAATGGGACGACGCCACACGCGAACGCCTCCGGGTGCTGCCCGGCCTCACCGGGCTCTGGCAGGTGTCGGGGCGATCCGATGCCTCGTTCGACTCCTACAAGCGACTCGATCTCGCCTATGTCCACAACTGGTCGCTGCGCCATGATCTCTCGATCTGTGTGCGCACAATTGCCGTGGTACTCCGTGCCCGCGGCGCCCGCTGAACCCTCGAACCACCTCGAACCACCTCGAACCACCCCGAAAGACCACGAACATGTCTCCTCTGAAGTCCAGCACCGCCGTGTTGTCGGTGTTCGCCGCCTCGATCGGCGGCATCGTCGCGATCGGCGGCGCCGTCGCCACGCCCGCACCCGTCGAAGCGGCCGGGCC
>CAXBAZ010000636.1:0-3000 GCA_963973395.1 uncultured Acidimicrobiaceae bacterium | reverse complement strand
GACACCGCCTCCGCGTGACGCCGGAGCGGGGCTGCAGTTGGCGGGGGTCGCTACCCTGAGCGGGTGACCGTTCTGCGAATCGCGCTGGCCCAGATCAATCCGACGGTCGGCGACATCGACGGCAACCTGAGCAAGCTGATCGACGCGTACGACCGTGCCGAAGCCGCCGGCTGCGACCTGATCGGCTACCCCGAGTTGGCGGTCACCGGCTACCCGCCCGAAGACCTCGTGCTCAAGCCGGGATTCGTCGCCGACAACCGCGCCGCACTGGCATCGTTCGCCGCGCACACGGGCGAATGCGCAGCGTTCGTGGGGTTCGTCGACGCCGACCGCGACCTGTACAACGCCGCAGCCGTCTGTGTGCGAGGTGAGATCGCCGGCACGTACCGCAAGCGGCTGCTGCCGAACTACTCCGTGTTCGACGAGCAGCGCTACTTCACCTCCGGTGAGGGCAACGACCCGCTCGAACTGTACGAGATCGGCGGCGTCAAGGTCGGCGTGTCGATCTGCGAGGACATCTGGTCGCCGTACGGTCCGCTCGGTACACAGGCGGCCGGTGGCGCCGAACTGAACGTCAACATCAACGGCTCCCCGTTCCACTGGGAGAAGGACACGGGCCGCGAGCGGATGGTCGCCACCCGCGCCCAGGACGCCCACTGCGCGATCCTGTACGTGAACCAGGTCGGCGGACAGGACGAGTTGGTGTTCGACGGGGGGTCGTTCGTGGTCGACGCCGACGGCAACCTGCTGGCCAGGGCGCCGCAGTTCGTCGACGACCTGATGATCGTCGACGTGCCGGTGCCTCCGGTGTGGAGGAGCCGGTTGCTCGATCCGCGGGGCAAGGCCACCGACACCGAACTGCCGATCGTGCACGTCAGCTCGTCGCCCCGCACGCAGGACCTCGTGATCGACTCGCCGATCACCGAGCCACTCGACACGCACCGGGAGCTGTACGACGCACTGGTGCTCGGCACCCGCGACTACCTCCGCAAGAACGGGTTCACCGACGTGGTGATCGGTCTCTCCGGTGGCATCGACTCGACCATCGTCGCGTGCATCGCCACCGACGCGCTCGGCCCCGAGCACGTCCACGGCGTGTCGATGCCGTCGCGGTACTCGTCCGACCACTCCGAGTCGGACGCCGAACTGCTCGCCGAGAACCTCGGCATCGACTATCGCACGATCTCGATCGAGCCGGCGTTCCAGGCGTACCTCGACATGCTGGCGCCGTCGTTCGGGGGCCGCGAGCCGGGCCTGACCTACGAGAACATCCAGTCCCGCTGCCGCGGCCAGCTGCTGATGGCGCTCTCGAACGAGTTCGGGTGGATGGTCCTGACCACCGGCAACAAGAGCGAGCTCGCAGTCGGCTACTTCACGATCTACGGTGACTCGGTCGGGGGCTACGCGGTCATCAAGGACGTCCTCAAGCTCGAGGTCTACGAGCTGTGCCGGTACGTCAACCGGGCGGCCGGACGCGACGTGATCCCACCGAACGTGATCACCAAGCCGCCGTCGGCCGAACTCCGGCCCGACCAACGCGACGACCAGTCGTTGCCTCCCTACGACGTACTCGACCCGATCCTCGAGCTGTACGTCGAACACGACCGCACCGCCCAGCAGATCATCGAGCTGGGCAACGACGCCGACCTGGTCCGCCGGATCACCAGGCTCGTCGACATCGCCGAGTACAAGCGGCGACAGTCACCCCCCGGCGTACGCGTCAGCCCGAAGGCGTTCGGCAAGGATCGCCGGATGCCGATCACGCACGGCTACCGGGGGTAGCCGGTGAGGTCGCTCGCGATCGCCGTCGCTGCGATCGCCGTCGGCACCGGAGTGACCAGCGTCGCCGAGCTCCTGAACGACGACGTGCCCGACGGCTTCGAGTCGGCCGACGAGGCCGACGCCGATCTCACGTTCGAGGAGTACGCCCCACTCGCACCCGAAGCGACGGCCCACGTCGAGGCGACATCCGCCGAGGCGCGTGCGATGCGGGCCGCGGTCGACGTGTGGACGGCGGGCGATGGCGACATCCTCCTACGCGAGATCACGCGGTGGACGACCGACGATGCAGCGCGGGCATTCGTCGAACAGGCGGTCGTCGTGGGCATCGAGAGCGGACTCGAGGAGGCCGACGCCCCGTTCGAGGGCGGGGGGGCGTTCCTCGGCGCCGCCGAGGGCCTTTGGACCCGCACGCTGTCCTGGCGGCAGGGTCCCTACGGCGTCACGGTCTCACACTTCGCGCTCGAGGAGGGCACCGACCGGACGATCGGTGAGGCGGCGGCATCGCTCGCGTCGAACATCCGGGCGGCGACCGATCACACGATCGCGCCTGCCGGAGCGCGTTCTGCGTCGATCACCGAAGGCACCACCAGCGGAGGGGGCGTCCCGATCGGCACGGTGGTGATCTGGGTGATCGCGATCGCCGGTGTGATCTGGCTCGTGAAGTTCAGGCGCAACGTCGCGGCGCGCGCCGACGAGCCCGGCGGGCGAGAGAACGATGCCATCGTCGACCCGTCCGAAGACCGCACACCGTCGGGGGGAATCTGACCCTGCTCCATCCGACCCGGACGTTGGTGTCGGACCGAACGTTCCATCCAACCGAGCTCCGGCTCCGAATCGTGAGCGGCGGCGGGGTGGAACGTCGCCGAATGCGACGTGTGCGCGTCGCTGGATGGGGCCGGTCGGACCACGCCGGCCGGCCCCACCGATGTGCGGCGGACCGGCGTCAGCAGCAACTTCCTGCGCCGCAGGCGGCAGCACCCGACACGATCACGTTCTCGAGCTGCGTGTCGTGGTCGCCCTGCTTGACGTACCACTCCCAGCGGTGGCCCTGCGGACCCTGGACCCACGTCTCCACCTTCTCGGCGAAGCAGCAGATGGTCTCGTCGATGCCGGACGTCTCGAGACCGGCGCCGGCGACCCGCGATTCGGCGGCCACGACCTCGTCGGCCGTCTCGGTCTCGACGCCGAGGTGGTTGATCGAGCCCGGTTCGGCATCGG
>CAXBAZ010000635.1:0-3003 GCA_963973395.1 uncultured Acidimicrobiaceae bacterium | reverse complement strand
GTCGCCGAGATGGAGGAGCAGGTCGGGTGTCTCGTCGCCGATCGCATCGAAGAGTTCGAAACCGGGCCAGCCCCAACGCGAGCAGCACGCCACGGCGAATCGAACGTGCTCTGCCGCCTGCGGGAGCGTGCGCGTGCGGCCTCCGACGGCGATGCCCCGGCACACGAAGCGGAAGTCGTAGACGGTGGCCGGGTCGAGACCGTCGACGAGCACGTGCACCGTGTGGTCACGCGCCGGCGCCGCGACTGCCGTGCCGGACCGTGTCACGTGTCCGCCGGCCCGGGCGATCGACCAGTCGACCGTGACGGGGTCGGCGCCGGCGCCGTGCACGCGAGTCCACAGCACGACCGAGGTCGCATCCACATCTCCGCTCGCGACACCCGACGCGAACAGGTCGGCGGCAGCACCGGGCACCGGGAGGTCGGGAGACGGTTCGATCCCACGTGTCTACCCGCTCCGGCCCCGCGCGAAGCTCGCTGTGCCCGGAGTCGCCGGCCGGGCAGGGGCTACGATCGGCGGCATCGATCGCCGTCTC
This sequence comes from uncultured Acidimicrobiaceae bacterium, assembly GCA_963973395.1. Lineage (GTDB taxonomy): Bacteria > Actinomycetota > Acidimicrobiia > Acidimicrobiales > Ilumatobacteraceae > Ilumatobacter. The sequence continues at coordinate 2,468 of CAXBAZ010000635.1, read as the reverse complement.
GTCGTCCTCGGGCCGCTGGCTGCCATGGCGCTCGGGCTGGTCGCGTTCGCAGCGCTCGAGGCCGATGCCGAGTCGAAGCGCATCGTCGACCGGGCGCCGACCCCGGACCTGGTGACGGCGACAGCGACGGGGACGGTGCCGCCCGGCGGAGTGCCGCCTTCGATGGCCGCCGGTGACACCGAGGCAGCGGCGGATGCAGCGACGACCACGACCTCGACGACGGTGCCGATCACCCTCGCTCCCGACGACGGCAAGACATCCAGCGAGCGGATGCTCGTCGAAGCGTTCACCGTGCAGGACGACGACCTGCAACCGAAGTCGATCGTGGCGTCCGGCGACGGCCTGTTCTTCGCGCAGAACATGATGTACCGCCACAACGTGGCGATCTACGACCGCTCGGGCGCAAAGGTCGGAGCGATCCCCGACGACGTCAACCCCGCCGACTTCGGGTACGCGGACGACGTCCAGCTCCAGGGATCGCCGGTCGAGGCGGCGTTCACGCCCGACGGGCGGTTCGTGTACGTGTCGAACTACAAGATGTTCGGCAGCGGCTACGACCCCGTGGCCGACGACGGCTGCGATCGGGGGAGCTGGGACGACAGCTTCGTCTACAAGATCGACGTCTCGACGCTCGAGATCGTCGCGATCGTGCCCACCGGCGCCGTACCGAAGTTCCTCCAGGTCACGCCGGACGGCACGAAACTGGTGGTGTCGAACTGGTGCGGCTTCGACGTGTCGATCATCGACACGGCCACCGACGCCGAACTCGGCCGGGTCGACGTCGGCCGGCATCCGCGCGGCATCGCGATCGACAGCGGCAGCGAGGTCGCGTACGTGACCGTGATGGGTGAGGCCCGGATCGACGTGATCGGCCTCGAGTCACGCACGGTGATCCGATCGATCGAGGATGCGGCGGGCGCGACACCACGTCACCTGGTGCTGTCCGGCGACGATCGCCACCTCTACGTGTCGAACCATCGGATGAACTCGGTGCGCAAGATCGATCTGCAGTCCAACTCGGTCGCCGGCGTCGCGACCACCGGCACCGAACCCCGCACGATGGCGCTCTCCGACGACGGCGAGAGCCTCTACGTGGTCAACTACCAGGACGGCACGATCAGCAAGGTCCGCACGAGCGACATGGAGATCCTCCAGACGGTCTACTCGGGTGTCCACCCCGTCGGGATCACGTACGACGCCGACACCCGTCAGGTCTGGGTCGCCAACTACGCCGGCAGCCTGCGCGTCTTCACCGACGAGTAGGCGGGCGGCGGCGGGCACTACGGTCCCGCCATGCCCGCTGCGCTCAAGGACTCGATCGACGAGGCCGTCGTCGACGAACTGGCGCGCCGTTTCGCTGCGGTCGACGACCGTTTCGACGCCGACGGCTTCGCCCACCGGACCGTTCCGGAGCTCGCCGGCCTCGAACTCAAGGCCCGCATCGAACTGATCGCCCGCGAGCTGTGGCGAGCGCTCGGCGACCGTGACCCGGCGGAGTCGCTGGCGTGCCTCGTCGAGGTCGCTCGGGCGGATCCACCGGTCGACGGATGGGCGGCGTGGCCGCTCGCGACCGTGGTCGAACTGTTCGGCCCGTCCCGTCCCTCGGAGGCGCTCGACGCGATGGAGCACGTGACCAAGCGCATGAGCTGCGAGTTCGCCGTGCGGCCCTTCCTGCGTGATCACTACGACGCCACGTACGCCCGCCTGCTCGACTTCACCGGGCACGACGACGAACGTGTGCGACGGCTGCCGTCGGAGGGGACCCGTCCGAGACTTCCGTGGGGCACGAACGTGCAGCGGTTGCTCGACGACCCCCGGCCCGGCCTCGAACTGTTGGACCGACTCCGCCACGACCCGTCGGAGACCGTGCGTCGTTCGGTCGCCAACCACCTCAACGACGTCGCCAAGGTGCATCCGGAATTGGTCGTGGCCCACGTCTCCGCATGGATGGACGAACCCGAGACCGACGGCCGCATGGTCGCCCATGCCCTGCGGACGCTGGTGAAGCGCGGCGACGCGGGGGCACTCGCCGTGCTGGGCTTCACGACCGAACCGCAGGTCGTCGTCGAGCGGTTCGACGTTGCGCCCGCCGTGGTCGGGATGGGTACGCACATCACGCTCACGGCCGACCTCCGATCGGCGGCCGACGCACGCCAGCGACTCGTGGTCGACTTCGTCGTGCACCACGTCAACGCGTCGGGCGCGACGTCGCCCAAGGTGTTCAAGTGGACCACGCTCGACCTCGGCCCGGGGGAGCAGCGCACCATCTCCAAGCGACGTTCGATCCGACAGGCGTCGACGCGGACCTACCGTGCGGGCATCCACCGCGTCGAGTTGCAGGTCGGTGGTCGGGTGGCCGCCGCCACCGCGTTCGAGGTCCGCACCTGACGACGTCGGCGGTCGCACGCACTGGCGAATATCGTGCTGCCGGTGGAGCGGTCGTTCTTCCATCAGGTCCAGGACGTGTT
>CAXBAZ010000634.1:0-3003 GCA_963973395.1 uncultured Acidimicrobiaceae bacterium | reverse complement strand
CGCCGGCGGATCGGACCGTTCTCCGGCCATGTAGGCGATCGTGTGCAACTTCTCGTCCACCGTCAGCCGTTCGTCGTCCATGATCGAGAGCGCGGCCCCGTCGAAGAACCGTTCGACAGCGGCCTCGAGTTGCTGGTCGGCATCGCCGGCGGTCACGACGTTGCCCCCTGTGTGATCCGCTCCGCCTCGGCAACCACAGCGTCACGATCCTGCCGCCACAACGTGTCGACGTGAGCCTGAGCGGCCCGTAGCGAGTCGAGCAGCGTGTCCGATCCGCCTCCGCTGCTCCGGCGCCGCTGCTCCGCTTCGTCGCCGTGCTGCGGGCAGTCACGGTCGAGCTGGCGGTAGGTGGCGTGGTCCGTGCACGTACAGGCGCTCACGACGGAACCACCCGCAGGTGCGTCCGGCGTGCGACTCGCCGCTCGTGCAACATCCGCTTCATCTCGGCGGTCTGTTCCTCGAGGTGTTCGAGGATCTCGTCGATCTCCCGGCGTGTGGTCTGGTCGCTCACGACGTCGCCTCGGCTACGTACGCCATCCGCTCGTGGGCTGCCCGGCTCATCTCGACGCGCAGGTCGTCGGCGTCGATGATCGCCAGCACCATCGCACGGGCGTTCGCGGCGTGCATGCTCTTATGGGGGCCGCACAGGACCCTGTCGACGGCCATCTCGACGGCGTGCGCGACCCCTTCGATCAGTGCGAGTCGGGCGGCCGCCTCGTCGAGGAGCTCGCCCATCTCGACGGAGTGGCCGAGGCGGTCGACCGGACCAATGTCGTAAGCACCGAGGTCGTGGATGGACACCAGGGCCCGCACGAGCGGACCGGCCGCTTCCTCGATGGTCGGCAACGGCGGTTGCTCGGCGAGGTCGGCCGCGATCCGCTTGTAGTGGTCGCTGTCGCGGTACTCGGTGGACTCGGTGATTGTCATGATTCGTTCCCCTTCGTGTCGTCAAGTGTCGACTGGTGTCGACAAGTGTCGACAGTACGGGACGATGTCGACGACCGTCAACTACTCTTCCGCCGTGGCCAGGCTCGTCGATCCCAACGACTTGATCGACGCGCATGCCGTCGCCGAGCTGCTCGGGCTCTCCAGCCGAACGAGCGTCAGCACGTATCGGAAGCGCCACGACGACTTCCCGATCCCGGTCGTCGACATGGGCGTCGGGCGATGTCTGCTGTGGGTCCGCAGCGACATCGAGGCGTGGGCGCAGACCCGCTCGTAGCTCGATCCCGGAACTTTCGTGATCACCACGTGATCACGGCCCCATCTCTGAGGCCGTGACCAGCGGTTTCCCGGAGGCGACGGCGGGAATCGAACCCGCGTGGACGGCTTTGCAGGCCGTTGCCTCAGCCACTCGGCCACGTCGCCGGCGAACCGTAGGTTAGCGGCACGACCCTCCGTTGCCCGGGTCCGATCCGGCGGCGTGGGACGGGCGACGACGGAGGGGTACTGGCATCCGCGTGCGGAGTGCGTCAACATGACCGCGTGCGACGCCGCTCCCCCATCGCCGTCACGGCGCTCGTGACCGTGGCGCTCGCGGCCACGTCCGCCTGCGACGCACCCGACGACGAACAGGCCGTCACAGGGTGCGCGTCGCTGGTCGAGACCGCGTCACGCGAGAGCGAACCCGTCGACCAGGTGCGCATGCTCGACCGGGCGATGCTCGCCTGCGGCTCGTACGAGGCCTTCACCACCGAGTTGCAGCGTTACGCCGGCAGCATCGGCTACGACCCGGTCACCTACGTGGAGCAGCGGTGCGAGCGGATCGAGGACGAGCAGGTGCGCGAGGCGCCGACCTGTGCTGCGGTGATCACGCCGACCACCACGGCACCGACCACGACGGTCGTCGAGCTGCTCTTCGTCGGCGACACGCTCGACGGCCGACCGATCGAGATCCGGCCCGGGCCCGGGATCGAGTTCGTGGGCGAGGTGCCGGCCGTCATCCAGCAGACCGTCGACATCGCGTTCGAATCGGGCTGCGAGGGAGTCATCGCCCAGCGCGACCTCTGGGCCGGGCAGATCGCCGACTCCACCGAGGGCGACATCGCGTCGGTCTACGCCCAGCACGCCCAGAACGTCGCCAACTTCATCGGTTGCGACAGCGAACCGATCGAGCCCGACTGAATCAGCCCGTGGTGCCGTCGTTGAAGACGTTGAAGTCGCCGCCGTCGAGCAGGACGATCAGGGTCAGGAAGATCAGTGCGAGCAGGAACACCGCGGCGATCCACTGCGCCGTCGGGCCGAACACCCGCTTCTCCCGCGCCTGTTCGTTGCGCGCCCTGGTGGGTCGCCCCTTCGGTGGGGTGAAGGCCTTCTTCGGCGTCTGCTGTCGTGCCATCGGGGCTCCACCGTAGTCGGCGTGGGTCGACGCTGTCAGGGCAACGGTGCGAAGATCCGTCCGTGCAGACGTTCCTGGACCCGATCGAACGAGCTCTCGCCGTGGCCGCCGACCGGGAGGCGCTCGTGTGCGGCGAACGGCGGTTCACCTACCGCGAGTTCGCCGAGCGGCTGGAACGGCTGCACACCGTGCTGCGCAACTGTGATCTCCGGGCCGGCGATCGTGTGGCGATCCTGCTGCTGAACTCGATCGAGTTCACCGAGCTGTACTGCGGGGTCCCCATGGCTGGTCTCGTTCAGGTGCCGCTCAACTTCCGGTGGGCCTCGCCGGAATTGGCCTACGCGCTCGAGGACTCGGGTGCCCGCGTGCTCGTGTGCGACCGCGACCCCGGCCCGCTGGCCGGCCTGGTCGAGCGGGTGATCCGCGTCGACGAGGGAGAGTACGAAACGCTGGTCGCCGGGGCGGCGACCACCCCGTTCGACGCAGCCGCGGTCGGTGAGGGCGACCTCGCCGGACTGTTCTACACCGGCGGCACGACGGGGGCGAGCAAGGGCGTGATGCTCTCCCACCGCAACCTGATCGCCAACGCCTGGAACATCCAGTTCGCCCAGCCGATGAGCGGCGCCGACCGCTACCTGATCATGGCACCGATGTTCCATGCGGCC
>CAXBAZ010000633.1:0-3018 GCA_963973395.1 uncultured Acidimicrobiaceae bacterium | reverse complement strand
CCCCGATCTACACTGATCACCCACAAGCAACCCCCACCATCAATCAGGAGACATCCGTTGGATCAACAATTGTTCGCCCGCTTCCAGAAGTGCGCCGTCGAGGTGCTGTCGGTCTCGGAGGACCAGGTCACACCCGAGGCGAAGTTCGGTGACGACCTCGACGCCGACAGCCTCGACCTGGTCGAATTGGTCATGGCGCTCGAAGAAGAGTTCGGTGTCGAGGTTCCCGAGGAAGAACTCGAAGGCATCGAGACCGTGGGCCAGGCCTACGACCTCGTCGCCAACAAGCTCTGATGATCAGACCCGCAGCGCGGGCCGACACGAAGGGATCACCATGAACGGTCAAGGCCGTCGCGTCGCGATCACGGGCTACGGCGTGGTCGCTCCGTGTGGCATCGGCAAGCAGCGGTACTGGCAGGGCCTGCTCGGTCCTGGCTTGACCGACGTCGACCGCGCCACGGTGATCGGCGACTGGGATCCGACGCCCTACTACGACTCGCCCAAGGATGCCCGTCGGGCCGACCTGAGTGAACAGTTCGCGATCGCCGCGGCCACCGAGGCGATCGACGACGCCGGCGACCTCGGCCTCGACCCGGCCCGGATCGGCACGATCTTCGCCACCGGGGTCGGCGGCATCCACACCCTCGAAGAACAGATCAGCATCAGGCTCGAGAAGGGTGAGCGCCGGGTCTCACCGTTCCTCGTCCCGATGATGATGGCGAACGCTCCCGGAGCGGCGTTGTCGATGCGGTTCGGTCTCCAGGGACCGAACGAGACGATCGTGACCGCGTGCGCTGCCGGCACCCACGCGCTCGTCTACGCCGCCCGCCTGATCGCATGGAACCTCGCCGACGCCATCGTGTCGGGCGGCACCGAGCATGCCGGTACGCCGACGGCACTCGCCGGATTCGGCAACATGACCGCGCTGTCGAGCACCGGCACGAGCCGCCCGTTCGACACCGACCGCGACGGATTCATCATGGGCGAGGGTGCCGCGTCGTTCGTGTTGGAGGAGTGGGACCACGCCGTCGCCCGCGGGGCGAACATCGTCGGCGAGATCGTCGGCGGCGGCAGCACCGCCGACGCCCATCACATCACCGCGCCGGCCCCCGGCGGCGTCGGTGCGATCGCCTGCATGCGCCTCGCGCTGGCCGACGCCGGCCTCGATCCGGCCGACATCCGTCAGATCAACGCCCACGGCACGAGCACCCCGCTCAACGATGCCGCCGAGGCGGCGGCGGTCTCCGAGGTGTTCGGCGACCGGGCCGTCCCGGTCGTGTCGACCAAGGGCGTCACCGGGCACGCGCTCGGCGCCGCCGGGGCACTCGAGGCGGCCGCGGTGCTGCTGTCGTTCGAGCACCGCCAGATCCCGCCGACCGCCAACACCAGGGTGCTCGGTGACGACATGACGATCGACGTCGTCACGGGAGAGCCCCGCGACTGGGAGCCGGGTCCGACGCTGTCGAACAACTTCGGCTTCGGCGGCCACAACGGCTCGATCATCATCGCTCCGGCCTGACGCACCGGGCGGCGACGCCGATCAGGCGTCGACCACCACGAACATCAGCTCACACTCGGTCGCCACCTCGCCGTCGAGCAACGCGCGCCCGCTCCCCTTGCCCGCCCGCGCCGACATGCGGCCCATCGAGCATTCCAGGATCAGGTCGTCGCCCGGGCCCACCTGACTTCGGAATCGGGCGCGGTCGAGGCCACCGAACAGGGGCAGCTTGCCGGCGAACCGTTCGTCGTTCAGCACGGCGAGCGCCCCCACCTGGGCGATCGCCTCGCACATCAGCACACCGGGCAACGTCGGCCGACCGGGGAAATGACCGGCGAAGAACCATTCGTCGCCCGTCAGGGTCCAACGGGCGCGGGCGGACACCCCCGGTTCGATGTCGAGGATCTCGTCCACGAACAGGAAGGGTGGACGGTGTGGCAAGAAGTCCTCAGGCTGCACGCCACCGACTGTAGGCGATCGACCGCCTGGGGCCGGACTTGCGTGCAGCCACCGAGCGTGTTGGTGCCGGCACGACCACACTCTGCAGTCCAATTGACCTGGTGACGGCGTTATTCTCAAGAAACCTTCGCCATCCTTGCAAGATGGTCACAGAGAGTGTTATTCTCCCCACAGACCGTTTGTCCCAGGTCGGAAGGAGGCAACCATGCATTACGTCCGTCCGTGCTGATTGCACGACATACAGCGTCGGGAGCTGCGACCCCGGCCGTTGCTCCGACCGCCACCGGCGCGTCCGTGCCGATCGGAAGCAACCTCCGCGGACAACGCACGCCCGTGCAGACCGCGACGTGAACGAGGGCCCGTCGCGGGCCCTCGTTCCGCGTCACGTGTCAGTCGCCGTCGATCGCAGACCTGACCTCGGCGACGTAGGCGCCGACCGCATCCGGTCCGTGCTCGATCAGGCGCCGCACCATCGACGCACCCTGGATCACCCCATCGGCGACCCGGGTCGCCTCGTACGCCTGACGGGCGTCCGACACACCGACACCGACCAGGACGGGCACCTCGGTGATCGCCTTGAGACGGGCCGCCAGGGCGGTCGCGGTCTCAGCGAGCGATGCCCGCTCCCCCGTCACCCCGAGCAGCCCGACCGAATAGAGGAAGCCACGGGCGCGGGCCGCCACGAGCGGAAGGCGCTCGTCGGGCGCGGTCGGCGCTGCGAGCATCACCGTCTCGACGCCCTCGTGATCGGCGGCGCGGCACCACGGCTCCGATTCCTCGAGCGGCAGGTCGGGCAGGATGCATCCCGAGACCCCGGCCTCGACGAGTCGATGCGCGAAGCGTCGGTGCCCGTCGTGGTGTACGAGGTTGTAGTACGTCATCACCAACAGGGGGATGTCGACGTCGAGCTCCGGGACCTCGTGGAGCACGCTCGCCGGCGTCGCACCGGCATCGAGCGCCGCCTGCGAGGCCTGCTGGATCACGGGGCCGTCCATGACGGGATCGGAGAACGGGACCCCGATCTCGACCGCATCGGCGCCGTTCGCCGCCGCGGCACGAAT
>CAXBAZ010000632.1:0-3019 GCA_963973395.1 uncultured Acidimicrobiaceae bacterium | reverse complement strand
GTGCCCGGCGAGGTGCTGCGCGAGCTCGGTTGGCCACGCTGGTCGTACGTGGTCACCACGAAACTGTTCTGGGGCATCCACGGCTCCGATCCGAACATGCGCAGCACGCTCAACCGGAAGTACCTGATGCAGGGCATCGATGCCTCGCTCGAACGGTTCGGTCTCGACTTCGTCGACGTCGTGTACTGCCACCGCGCCGATCCCGACACCCCGATGGAGGAGACGGTCTGGGCGATGAGCGACATGGTCAGCGCCGGCAAGGCCAACTACTGGGGCACCAGCGAGTGGAGCGCCGACGAGATCCGCCACGCGATCGACCTCGCCGACCGGCACCACCTGCACAAGCCGGTCACCGAGCAGAGCCAGTACAACCTGCTCGAGCGCGACAAGGTCGAACGGGAATACGCCCGGCTGCACGCGGAGACGGGCTACGGCAACACGATCTGGAGCCCGCTCGCGTCGGGCCTCCTGACCGGCAAGTACAAGGACGGGATCCCCGACGACTCCCGGGCGTCCCTCGACGGGTACGACTGGCTGGGCGACCAGATGAGCGACGAGCAGGCGCTGGCCCGCATCGAGAAGCTCCGCCCGATCGCCGACCGGCTCGACTGCTCGATGGCGCAGTTGGCGCTCGCCTGGTGCACGAAGCATCCGATGGTGTCGTCGGTGATCACCGGCGCCAGCCGGCCGAGTCAGGTCGTGGAGAACATGGGGGCGCTCGACGTGATCCCCGCGCTCACCGACGACGTGCGCGAGGAGATGGAAGCCGCGATCGGCTGACGGTTCAGCCGGCGGTCTGGTCGCCGCTTCCGACCACGACCGGTGTCGCGGAGTCCCCGGGTGTCTTGGCACCCAGGAGGCCGAAGGAGCCGTAACCCCAGCACACGGCGGACGTGTCGGCCAGGGTGGCGCACGACGTGTAGCCGCTCGTCGACACGTTGACGATGTCCTGATCGACGCCCCGCATCGGGACGGGCACGGATTCACTCGTCGCGGGGGTGCCGTCGCCGAGCTGCCCGAAGTCGTTCCGCCCCCAGCACTCGGCGGACCCGTCGGCGAGGGTGGCGCAGCTGGTCGCGAGCCCGGCCTCGATCCCGGTGGCGTCCGTGAGTCCGATCACCTGGACGGGCACCAGCACCGTGCCCACGTTGCCATTCCCGATCTCGCCGCGACCGTTCAGTCCCCAGCACCAGACCGTGTTGTTCTCTCGAATCACGCACGTGTGCGACGAACCGGCGACCAGATCGATCGCATCGTCGATCACGAAGACCTCGACGGGACCGCGGCCGGCGCTGCCGCTACCCGGAGGGCCACCGTCGTCGCCGAGTCGTCCGCCCGAACCCCAGCACCACACGGTGCCGTCGTCGAACAGCACGCAGGAGTGGCTGTTGCCGACGTCGACGTTGACCGGTTGCCGGTCGGACGGCAGTCCGACCACCTCGACCGGTGTGAAGCTCGGCTCCTCCGTGCCGTCACCGAGCTCGCCGGACTGATTCGCGCCCCAGCAGTACACGGTGTCACCGGTTTCGTCATCGTCGTCGTCGGTGATCGCGCACGAGTGTTCGTCCCACACGGCGATGTCGATAGCGTTCGTCAGGCCTTGGACGGCCACGGGCGAATACCTCTTGTCGAACGGGTTCCCGCCGGTGCCGACGTCGGTGCCGTCGCCGAGCTGACCCTTGCTGTTGTCGCCCCAGCACCGCACGGTGCCGTCCTCGAGCCGAGCGCACGTGTACCCGCCGCCCGACTCGAGCTGAACCGCTCCGGTGACGGTGGTCGGGCGGGGATCGTGGCGCCGTTCGTTGGTGCCGTCGCCCGAGTAGCCGGCCTCGCCCCAGCACCACACGCTGGTGTCGGTCATCAGGGTGCACGTCGACCGTGATCCGCTCGCGATGTCGGCGATGCCGAACAGGCCGGGGGCGGGCACGTACCCGTTGGCGTCGACGATCACGTGGGTGGTCGCGAGCGAGTAGACGCAGATCTGGCCGTCGTCATCGAGGCTGATCTTCGACAGTACCGAGTTCGGCCGGACCTCGGCCGTGCCGTAGTTGACGTTGGAGGTGTCGGGCCGTGGTTCGTCACACGGCCACACGGTGAGGAAACCCGGTGCTTCGGGCAGCACGGCGGTCACGTTGAGATACGCCGCCGACGCATCGGGAGAGATGTTGCACCGTCCGCCGATGGTGATCGCATAGGTGCCGCCGGCCCGGATGACGCCGTCACCCTCGAACAGGCCATCGAACGTTCGACCGTCGCTGCGGGTGTCGGCACAGCGCGCCGGTTCGATCGACACGCGGTTTCCGCCCGGTGGCAGATATGCGTTGACGTCCGCGACGATGTCGGCCGCGGCCGACGAGAAGATGCACACGAAACCGTCGCTCGACACCGATGCGAGCACTGCGTTCGGGACGACGTCGCCCGGGAAGTAGTTGACGTTCGACACCTCGGGGACCGATGCAGAGCACGGATAGACCGTGAGGAATCCGGGGGCGTCGGGGAACACCGCCGTCACGTTCAGGTACACGGCCTCGGTGTTGGTCGGGACGCCACCCCGACCCCAGACCTCGAACTTCACGGTGTCGCCCGGGTCTGCCCGACCGACACCTTCGAAACGGCCGTCCACGGTCGTCTCGGCGGGACCGGCGCGTGTCTCCACCAGGCGCGCCGGCTCCACCGGCACCGGTGCACCGCCGACGGGCACGTATCCGGTGACGTCGATCACGATGTCGGTCGTCGCCAACGTGAACACGCACACGGTGCCCTGATCCGACACCTTCGCCAACACGCTGTTCGGCGCCACGTCACCGGGGAAGTAGTTGACGTGTGACGCCTGCGGCGGCTGGGCAGTGCACGGATACACCGTGAGGAACCCGAGATCCTCCGGGAAAACCGCAGTGACGTTCAACATGACCGCGGTCGCTGCCGGGTCGACACCGCCGCGGCCGGCGACGTCGAGCGTGTAGCTGGTCGACGCGGCGACCTTGCCGGCGCCCAGGTGGTCGCCGTCGATGGTCGAGGT
>CAXBAZ010000631.1:0-3025 GCA_963973395.1 uncultured Acidimicrobiaceae bacterium | reverse complement strand
GAGATCCTCGGGCAGGTGCGCACCGCCTGGGAGGCCGCCCAACGCGAGGGCGGTGCGCGCACCACGCTCAACCTGCTGTTCCGCCACGCGGTCGAGGTCGGCAAGCGCGCCCGCACCGAGACGGCGATCGCCCGCGGCACCGCGTCGGTGAGCCATGCGGCGGTCGAGATGGCCGTCGAGCACCTGGGTTCGATCAGCGGGCGGAGCGTCGCACTGGTCGGCGCCGGCGCGATGGGCGAGGGCATCGCCGTCGCCCTGCGTGGCGCCGGTGTGGGCGACGTGCTCGTCGTCAACCGTTCACCCGAACGCGGGCAGGCGCTGGCAGACCGCATCGACGGTCGGGCGCTCGGCATCGATCATCTGCTCGAGGCGCTCGAGTCCAGCGACGTCGTGTTGACCTCCACCGGTTCCGGCGAGCCGGTGATCACCTCCGACCTCGTCCGGCGCCTCGACCGCGGCGGTCGTCCGCTGCTGTTCGTCGACATCGCCGTCCCCCGCGACGTCGCGTCCGACGTCGCGGAGTTGGCCGACGTCACCGTGCTCGACCTCGACGACCTGAGCACCTGGGCCGACCGTGGGCGGGCCGAGCGCCTGTCCGAGGTCGACCGGGTCATCGACATCGTGCGGGAGGAGGTCGAGCGGTTCGAGCTGCAATCGGCCGCGCTGCAGGCGGCGCCGCTGGTGTCGTCCCTGCGTGAGCGTGCCGAGGCGCTGCGGGCCGCCGAACTCGAGCGTCACGCCAAGCGGCTCGACCAACTCGGCGCCGAACACCGCGAGATCGTCGACCTCATCACCCGCGGCCTCGTCGCCAAGCTGTTGCACGAGCCGTCGGTCCGCTTGCGCAACCAGGCGGGCACGCCGCAGGGTGAGCGCAACGCGGCGGCGGTCGCCGACCTGTTCGACCTCGGTTGAGCGACGCGTGATCCGCATCGCGACCCGCGGGAGCCGGCAAGCCATGACGCAGGCGACGGCCGTCGCCCACCAACTCGAGGCCGTCGGCCACGCGACCGAACTGGTCGTCGTCGACACGATGGGCGACCGCTCGCAAGCCACGAACGTGCCGCTCCACTCGATCGGCGGCCAGGGCGTGTTCGTGAAGGAAGTCCAGCAGGCGGTGCTCGACGGCCGCGCCGACGTCGCCGTGCACTCGGCCAAGGACCTGCCGACCGCGCCGACGCTCGGTCTCGTGATCGGTGCGTTCACCAAGCGCCGCTCGCCCGCCGACGCGTTGATCGGCAGGTCGCTGGTCGATCTCCCGTCCGGGGCCACCGTCGCCACCGGGTCGGTCCGCCGTCGCGCTCAGCTCGCCCGGGCCCGGCCCGACCTGCAATTCGTCGAGCTGCGGGGCAACATCCCCACCCGACTCGAGAAGATTCCCGACGGCGGCGCCGTGGTCATGGCCGTCGCCGCGCTCGAGGTCCTCGACATGACCGACCGCATCGACGACGTGCTCGACACGGCGGAGTTCGTGCCGGCTGTCGGCCAGGGCTGTGTGGCGGTCGAGGGCCGTGATGGCGACGACGGCGTGCTCGACGTGCTGGCCGGCGTCGACGACCCCGGCACCCGGCACGCGGTCACCGTCGAGCGGGCGTTCATGGCCGAGCTCGGATCGGGGTGTTCGCTCCCGATCGGTGCCCACGTCGATCACCAGCGCCTCTTCACCTTCCTCGCCGACTTCGACACCGGGATCACGGTCTCCGACACGATCGAACTGTCCCCGGGTGATCTGGGATCCGACGTCGAGACAGCTCGGCGTGCCGCCGGCGAGGCGCTCGCCCACGTCGCCGGTCGGTGACATGGCAACCCGACCACTCGTCGGACGGCGCGTCGTCACCACCCGCGACCGACGGGGCCGACTCGACTCGCAGTTGGCGGCCGCCGGCGCCGATGTCGTCCACGTCCCGCTGATCGCGATCGAGCCCAGCGCCGACGATCGGCTGCCGGCAGCTCTGGCCGACCTCGCGACGTTCGACTGGCTCGTCGTCACCTCGCAGCACGGTGCACGCCGCGTGGGCGACGCGGTCGCCGGGCAGGCTGTCCAGCTGGCCGCCGTTGGCACCCACACCGCAGCGGTGCTCGAACGACTCGCCGGCCGACCGGTCGACGTGGTGCCGGCACGGCAGACGGCCGCCCACCTGGTCGAGGCGCTCGTCGATGCAGCGGCCGGTCGGAGTGGACGGGTGCTCGTCGCACAGGCCGACCGGGCCCATCCCACGCTCGTCGACGGTCTCGTCGCCGGCGGCTTCGACGTCGACGTGGTGACCGCCTACCGCACCGCGCTGCGGATCCCGACGTGGCGGGAGCGTCGGGCTGCGCTGTCGGCCGACGCGGTCGGCTTCGCGAGCGGATCCGCGGCGGAGGCGTGGGCCGACGCTGCGGCGGCGAACGTCCGTGCCGGCATCCGGGCTGCCGGCCTGTTCGCAAACGCCGAAGCGGGGGAGCGCTTCGCGAAGGCCATCGCTCAGTCGGCATCGGCAGGAGGCCCCGCGGCGGCGACAGCGTTCGCGGCCCATGATGCTGCCGCGCGCCTGCGCTTGCGGCTCGGCGCCTACGACGACGTCGAGCAGCATGCCGCATACATGGCGACACACGCCGATGGCCCGGCTCAGCACGCTGCCGCGCTGCGCCACCTTGCGGCAGCGTACGCGAGTACCGGCCGCGCGGAGGCGGCGGCCCAGCAGCTGACCGATGCGGCAGCCATGCTCGACGAGCATGACGGTGGTCATGTCGAGATTCTGAGAGACGTCTGCTTCGATCTCGCCCATGTCGAACTGCGGGCGGCGCGTCTACCCCAGGCGCTCGACAGTGCGGCGCGCGCGCGTCGTCTGTGCGATTCGTCCGATCGGCCCGCGCTGGTGCGCCTGGACATCCTGGACGGAAGGCTCGCGCACACCGGCGGCCGATTCGCGGCGGCCGCCGCGCATTTCCAGGCCGCGCTCGCAGCGGCCGAGGCCCTGGGCAGCCTTTCGGAGCAGGCGCGTGCCTGCAATTATATGGGCGATGCCGCCCGGGATATCGGCAACTA
>CAXBAZ010000630.1:0-3029 GCA_963973395.1 uncultured Acidimicrobiaceae bacterium | reverse complement strand
TCGAACTGCCGGCTGGAGACGTTCACCGCAACGGCCAGCGTGTCGTCGGACGACCCGGTCGGCCACAGGCACGCCTGTTCGCACGCCCGTTCGAGCACCTGGGCGCCCAGGGGGAGCACCAGCCCGCTCTCCTCGGCCAGCGCGATGAACGCGGCGGGCGGCAGGATCGTGCCGTCCCGTTGGACGAGGCGGGCAAGCGCCTCGAATCCGGCCACGGCCCCGGAGCCCATGTCGATGATCGGTTGGAAGTGCGGCACGACCCGTTGCTCGTCGAGGGCGACCTTGAGCGCCGTCTGCGCCGAGGCATGGACGTCGGCCCGCCGGGCGAGGTCCTCGTCGAACAGTGAGCTGCACGAGCCACCCGACGCCTTCGCCTGGTACATCGCCGTATCGGCCTCGTGGAGCAGGATCTCCGCACTCCCGCGTCCCCGCTCGGAGACGGCGATGCCGATGCTGGCGGAGAGCCGCTCACTCGAACCCGCCGGTTGCCGGGACAGCACGGCTGCGAGCCGGGCGCCGAGTTCGACAGCATCCTCGTGGCTCGCGATCCCAGGCGCGAGCACCACGAACTCGTCCCCGCCGATGCGCGCGACGGTGTCCATCTCGCGGAGTGCCCCGACCAAGCGGCCGGCGACCTCTCGGAGAACGCCGTTGCCGACCGCATGGCCCCGGGTGTCGTTGACGAGCTTGAAGCCGTCCAGGTCGATGAAGTAGACCGCCGTCCAGTCGTGCGACCGGCCCGCCCGGTGGAGCGCCTGGTCGATGCGGTCGACGAGCAGTTGCCGATTGGGGAGGCCCGTCAGTGCGTCGTGCGTCGCCTGCATGGTGAGCGCAGCCTGCGCCCGCTGGAGATCACACAGCTGGTCGGTTTGGGCCGCACTGAGCCGGGCGATCTCGCGATCCTGCGCCTTCTGGGCACTCAGGTCGGTGAACGTCAGGCAGATCAGATGGTCGTCGTCCTCGCCGACCGGCGACACGCCGACGAGCACCGGGATCGTCCGACCCTCGACGTCGACGAGGTCGATCTCGATCGCGGCGCCCTCGCCCGAGGACCCGCGGACCGACTCCCAGTCGACGATCGCGTCGCTCCGCAGGAAGGCGGAGAGTCTGGACCCGCGGATGTCCTCCAGCGAGCACGACAGGAGATCGGCGAGCCGCTGGTTCGCGTACAACACGACACCGGTCGGCGACAGCGTGGCGGCGCCGTCGCGCATGTTCTCCACGAAACGGCGGTACGGGCGGTCGGCGGTGGACAACGTGAACACGCGCCGCTCGCTGGCGTCGTCGGAGAAGACGAAGGCGTCGATCTCGCCGAGGCCGATCGCCCGCAGCGTCTCCTCCGCCTCGCCGAGTCGCTCCAGCGCCTCGCTGTACGTCAGGTTCCGCTCGGGGTCGACGTGTTGGAGACCCCCGGGCCACGGAGCCATGAGCGGCGTGCCGGAGGGGGACTGGTCGACGGACACGTGGTCACACGTCCGACGGGTAGCCGTCGGGAATCGGTAGACCGAGGGCAGCGAGCACCCGTTCGGAGCGAGAGAGGTCACCGACGAACTTGCAGATCGGCAGCGGTCGGGTCTTCACCAGCGTGGGCGCGGCCAGGACCTGGCCACTCAGCACGCTGGCGGGTGCTTCGTGCAGGTCGACGACCGAGAGGTGGTAGCGGCCGGCGAGATGCGTCTCGCAGAGGTGTGTCGCATTGCCGATCGCCCGGGCGGACAGGTCGGAAGCGCCACTGACGATGAGCGTGAACTCGAACTGTTCGTCGCTCCGGCGTGCGAGGGCTTCCTCGTATCGCCGCAGGGTGATGCCGCTGTCCGCCGTCATCGTGATCGCCTGCCGGGGATCCGGAGGTAGTCCAGCACCCGTCCGGTGTCCGAGAGATTGCCGATGATCTTGCGATAGGGCGGCGGCAGCCGACGTACGAGAGTCGGAACCGCGAGGACGTCGTCGGTCGCGGCCAATGTCGGATGTTCGATCAGGTCGACGATCTCGATCTCGTACTGGCCGGGCAGATGCTGCTCGCAGATCTCTTTCAGATTGGCGAACGCATCGAGCGACTTCGGTGATTGCCCGGCCACGTAGAGACGGAGGTGCCAGGGTTCGTCGGCCGCAGCCGGCTCCGGTGCGGCGATCATGAGATCGCCATGTCGTGGTCGTCGGACTCCACTGCGAGGGCGTCCTCGTCGGCGTGTCGCATTCGCCCCTGCTCGGTGCGTTGGTCGGCCTGGTCGGTGGTACCGGTCGATCCGTGGCTGAGGAGTCGCTCCACCACGTCCGCTTCGTCCTCGAACTCTCTCCACAGGGCAGCGGTGGCGGCCGCCACGGCTTCCCGTCGGCGCCCGAGGTCGAGCCGACGCTGCTCGAGGTCGTCGAGCCGGGACTGGCCGTCGGATCGCTCGAGCGCCTCCTGGGCCTGGCGCGCGGAGCCGGTGAGTACGCCCTGAGGACCGACGTACACGTCGGCCAACTCAATGCCCTGGCTCGTGAGCAGGAACTCGCGGATCTGGTTGGAGTGCGCCATGCCCCGCGACTTCAGGATGTAGAGCAACCGGTTGTGCTCGCCGTTGCCCTCCGTGCTCTGGACGTGGAGCCAACCGTCGACCAACGAGGCCAGTTGCTGGTCGGTCCGAACCGTCTGGTGCTCGGCGTTCAGACTGGTGAACATGGCGGTCACGCCGCGACCCTTCAGGTAATCGACCTGACGCATGAGCATCGCTGCGACCTCGGCCGCAGTCCCGATGCGGAGGAAGTCCGACACGGGGTCCATGACCACGACCTCGGGTTCGAAATCGTCGACGAGTCGCTGCATCGCGAACAGGTGCGCTTCGAGCCCGAGAATGCTCGGGCGTGAGCAGCGGAACTCGAGCAGGCCGGCTGCCACCCACTGATCCAGATCGATACCGACCGATGCCATGTTGCGGACGATCTCCGCTTGCGACTCCTCGAAGGCGAAGTACATGGCACGTTCCCCGCGGCTGCAGGCCGCGTCGCAGAACTGTGCGGCAAGGGTCGACTTACCGGTTCCGGCA
>CAXBAZ010000629.1:0-3038 GCA_963973395.1 uncultured Acidimicrobiaceae bacterium | reverse complement strand
GCGTGCGCACCGCCCAGCCGTTGGATCTCCTCGGCGGCGTCGCCGGCGGACGCGTCGACCAGGTGGGTCGCGCCGAGCTGCTTCGCCATGTCGAGCTTGGCCTGGGTGACGTCGACGGCGATGACCTCTGCTCCGGCGAGCGCCGCGTACTGGACGGCGAGATGGCCGAGGCCTCCGATCCCGAACACGGCGACCCGTGTGGCCGGTCGCGCCCCGGACAGTTTCACCGCCTTGTAGGTGGTCACCCCGGCGCAGGTCAGCGGTGCCGCGAGTGGATCGACGCCATCGGGGACTTCGACGACGAAGCGCGCGTCTGCCACGACGTACTCGGCGAAGCAGCCGTCGACCCCGTAGCCGGTGTTGACCTGTGACTCGCACAACGTCTCCCATCCGGAGACGCAGTACTCGCAGTGCCCGCACGCCGTGCCGAGCCACGGCACCGCCACGCGGGTTCCGACGGCGAGACCGTGCACCTCGTCGCCGATCTGTTCGACGATGCCGACGCCCTCGTGGCCCGGGATGAACGGAGCGGTCGGCTTGACCGGCCACTCACCGCGGGCGGCGTGGATGTCGGTGTGGCACAGCCCCGAGGTCTCCAAGCGGATCAATGCCTGGTGGCCGGCCGGGCTGGGCGTTTCGGTGTCGGCGACGTCGAGTGGTGAGCCGAGCGAGCGGACGATGGCTGCTTTCATGACGAACTCCTTCGTGTGCGGGACGCGATCACGTCCTCGCCCTCCACTCAACGCGAATGCGATGCCGGGTCGTAGGGGCTTTCGTCTCGATCGGGCGCCGTAGCATGACCGTCGTCATGCCCTGCCGTCGTCGCATTCGTGACCTCTTCGTCGTCGTCGCCGCCGCAGGTGTGGTCTCGGCGGGTGCTCGCGCCGCGCGCCGGGGCCGCTGGATCGACGCCGAGACCGAGGTGTTCGACGCGGTCAACGGGCTCGACCAGCGCGCGCAGCGACTCGCGTGGGCCGCGATGCAGTTGGGCAGTCTCGGCGGCTCACTCGGGACGGCGGGGTTCGTCACCGTGCGCGGCAGCGCTCGGTTGGGTCGACGCCTCGCTGCGGTCGGAGCATTCGCGTGGCTCGGCTCGAAGGCGGTCAAGCCGTTCGTCGGGCGTGGCCGCCCGGCGGTCGAGGTCGCCCGCGCCCCGGTGCTCGGCCGCGAACAGAGTGGACTGGGATACCCGTCGGGCCACGCGGCGGTGGCGGCGGCGATGGCCTCGGCGATCGGGCCCCGGGTGCCGCCGAGCGTGCGACCGGTGGTCTGGCTGGTAGCCCTCGGCGTCGGAGCGACACGGATGTACGTCGGGGCTCACCTGCCGCTCGACATCGTCGGCGGTGTCGCGCTCGGCGTCGGTGCCGAGCGGGCGGTCCGACTCGTCGCCCCGTACGACGCGTGATCCGGGTCCGGCGTCACGGGTCGAGGTCGACGCCGAGTTCGCGCTCCAGGTCCTGACGGAGCTGTCGACGTGACACGAGGTCGATCGCCCGTTGCAGTTCGGTGATCGATGCGACGTGTGGGCCGCGTTCGAAGTCGTAGCGCGTCTCGACGCAACCCCCCGGGAACAGGTCGAGGAAGGCGCCCGCGTAGCGCGGATCGATCGAGTCGACGCGCTGGTACGTCCGCGTCCCTTCCTCACTGGGTTGGATGGGGCGGGCGACACCGATCTCGCACGAGGGGCGAAGCGTCACGACGATCGGTCGATCGGCGCGATCCGACTCCAGCCTGATGGTCGTACCACCCCGGTCGATCTCGGCTTCGACGAACGACCAGCCGGTGGGGAGGTCGGCGATGCAGGGCACGTACGAGGCATCCGGCATCGACTGGGCGACGAGGGCCAGACGCGAGGTCGCGTCGCAGCTGGGTGCGGTGGCTTCCCGACCGGCACAGTTCGCCGTCGCGAGGACGGCCGCGACCACGAGCGCTGCGACACGCGGGTGGGACACTGCCGTCACAGCAGTCCCGCCAGACGGAGGTTCGCGATCATGAGCGACACCGCCACGATCGCTCCGATCGCCACCGTCACCGTGAGGCCGATGCGCCGTACGGTCCACCGCTGGATGGCGACCGGGGCGCGGCTCGGGGCGAGCGCTCGGAACCTGGCTTCGGCATCGCCACCGCTGGCCCGCAGCAGCGAACGCAGCTGCGAGGGAACCGTGACCGCTCGGCTGGCGGCGAAGGCCTCGCCGATCTCGTCCGGCGTGAAGAGTCGGGTGGCGCGCTCGTACACGCGCTCCGGCTGGATGCACAGCGAGAGCGTCAACATCATGTTCGCGAGATCGACGGCTTCCCGCCACGGCGACGGCCGGATCTGCGCGAAGGCGACGTCGACGATGAGGAGCCGTCCGTGTGACACCAACAGGTTGGCCGGTTTGATGTCGCGGTGGGCGAGGCCGGCGTCCCACAACGAACGGACGATCCGGAGTCCCTGGTCGGCAAGGTCGTCGATGTCATCGATCTCGTCGACGACGAGCCGGTCGACCTGCACTGCGTCCGCGATGAGCTCGGTGACGAGGACGTACTCGCGTTCCGGGGTGATCTCGACGATGCCGTGCGGGCGGGCCGTGGGGAGACCGGCGTCCCGGAGCACGCGCAACATGTGATCCTCGTACTGCACCAGACGGCGCACCGAGTTGAAGGGGCGTTCGTCCTCCAGGCGTCCGTAGCGGATGGTGCGGGCCAACTTGTACCAGCGGTCCGAACGCATGTGGTTGGCCGCGTACAGCTTGCCGAACACGACCGCTCCCGAATCGGTCGTCAACCGCAGCGGGGTCGAACCGGCGCTCGCGCTCAGCGCGAACCGTTCGACCGTCGTGATGTGGAGTCCGAGTTGAGCGGCGAACGCACGCCGAATCGCGATGCCGCGGGGTCCGTCGACGTCGAGATGGGCGCGTACACCACGCCGGTAGGTGACCGGGAACGTCTCCTCGGGCGTCAGCAGTCGGAGCGCCACCAGTGGCAGGGCGCCGCCGAGCACGATCCCGGCCGCGGCGTCCGACGGGTGGTCGACGGCGGTGTAGAGACGGGCCGTC
>CAXBAZ010000628.1:0-3044 GCA_963973395.1 uncultured Acidimicrobiaceae bacterium | reverse complement strand
CCAGCAGATCGCCGCAGTCGAGCAGTTCATCAACGAGGGCGTCGACGCGATCGTCCGATCGGCCCCGAGCTGGTTCGCCATCGCCAGACGATGCTCTGCGACGTCGACGACCACGATCCGGCACGACGTCAGGAGACGGAGGTACTGCACGGCGTAGCCGCCGAGACCGCCCGCTCCGATCACCACGGCCGTCGATCCGGGGACGAGCCGGTCCAGGGCGCGCTTCACCGCGTGGTAGGCGGTCTTGCCGGCGTCTGCGAGCGGCCCGGCGATGCGTGGATCGAGCGAGGTCGGGCCGACGAGCGCGAGTCGATCGACGAGCACGAACTCGGCGAGACCTCCGTCCTGGCCGAAGCCCAGCCCGGTGCTGAACCGGCTGCAGTAGTTGTCGTGCCCCAGTCGGCAGAACTCGCAGGTACCGCACAGTCGGTGCGCGCAGGCGACGACGCCATCGCCCGGCTCGAGGTCGGTGACGCCGGTCCCGGTGCGCTCGACCCATCCGGCGATCTCATGGCCCATCGTGTACGGGAGGTCGTAGGCGAACCTGCCCGGTTCCGCGTCGAGGAACAGCAGGTCGCTGTGGCACAACCCGACCCCGCCCACGCGTACGAGCACCTGGTCGGCCGCCGGTTCGGGAATCTCGACCTCGGTCATCCGCGCCGGTTCTCGCCATCCGGTCAAGCGGTAGGCCTGCATCGTCCCCGTCGTCATCGGCGTGACCCCTGCGAGTCGGCGTCGCCGACCCGATTCGTCTCGTTCGGTCCGGCGGAGTCGCGCAGCACGTGCTTCTGAATCTTTCCGGACGGCGTCATGGGGAGCTCGTCGACCACGAACCATCGGCTCGGGACCTTGTACGCCGCCAGTCGATCGCTCGTCCATGTCGTCAGGTCGTCGCTGGAGGGAGCTTCACCCTGGGGACGGACGAACGCAGCGACGATCTCTCCCCAGCGCTCGTCGGGAAGCCCGATCACGGCCGCCTGGCCGACTGCCGGATGCGTCTCGAGGACCGCCTCGATCTCGCCGGGCGAGATGTTCTCCCCGCCTCGACAGATCTGGTCCTTGAGCCGACCGACGACGCGCAGGTAGCCGGCTTCGTCCATCGTGCAGAGGTCGCCGGTCCGCAGGAAGCCGTCCTCGGTCAACGCCCGGGACGTGGTCTCGGGGTCGTCGAGATAGCCGTCCATCAGGAATGGACTGCGGGCCCACACCTCGCCGGCGATGCCGATACCGACGGTCTCACCGGATTCGGGATCGGCGATCTTCACCTCGACATGGGGCAACGGGCGGCCGACGGTCTCCGCCTTGAGCGTGGCCGAGTCCTGGGGGCGCGTCTGGGTGATGTGGCCGTGACACTCGGTCTGGCCGAACGCGACCACGAACCGAACGTCGAGCTCACGTTCGATCTCCTGCACGAGACGTGGTGACACCGGCGCCCCGCCCGACATGACCACCTCGAGCGACGAGATGTCGCGGTGTGCACGCTCCGGATGTGCCAGCAGGTCGACCAACATCGTCGGGACGGAACCCATGATCGTGACCCGTTCGGTCTCGATCAGGTCGAGAGCTCCTTGCACGGTGAACCGTTCGGCGAGCACCTGGGTTCCGAGCGCAGCGATGGGACCGAACGTGCTCAGTCCGGAGCCGCCGATGTGGAACAGCGGGATGACGTTCAGCCACGTCGGCGGCTGGGCCAACTCCATCAGCTCGACGGCGGTGGCGGACATGCCGACGAGACCTCGGTGGTGCAGCCGGACGCCCTTGGGTGCTCCTGTCGTCCCGGACGTGAACTGCACCTGCGTGATGTCGCCGCTGGCGACGGGGGGCAGCGGCGTCGACCGGTCGACGCCGGTGTCGGACGGCCACCGAGCGAGAATGTCGTCGAACTCCATCGTCATGGTCACCGACGGCACGGTTCGAGCGATGTCTCGAACCGACTCCCGGAGGTCGTGTCCCCGGTGTGAGGCAGCGTGTGCGATCAGCGTCGGCCGGGTGCGTCGGACGATGTCGAGCGCTTCGCTCGGCCGGTAGGCGGGATTGATCGGAACCACGACGAGTCCGGCCAGCGCGGCCGCCATGTCGACGAGGAGCCACGCGGGATGGTTGGCTCCCCAGATCACCACCCGCCCGCCGGGCTCGACGATGCTCGCTAGCTCGCGGGCCCGGCGCTCGACGTCGTCGAACAACTCGCGATACGTCCACCGACGACGGCCGTGTGCGGGTTGTGTGCCGTCGACGAGCGCCACACGATCCGGGACCAGCCGCACGGCTCGTTCGAGCGCGTACGGGATCGACCAGGGCTCGAGTTCGGTCGAGGCCACACCGCGCGAGTAGGACATGGGCGGCGGACCGTGGCCGGTCGACGTCGTCGGTTCATCGTCCACGTGTGTCCACCGCCTCTTCGATCCTTCCTATTGTATCATTGCAAAGATAGAGTCGTCACCATGCCGAACGCGAGCGACACCGACGTAGCCGAGTCCCCCGACATCATCTTCGAGGTCGCCGACGGCGTCGCACGGATCGTGATCGATCGACCGACTCGCCGCAACGCGATCACGCGGGCCAATCGCGACGAGATGATCGAGCTGTTGGATCAGTGCGCGGACCGCGTCGACGTCCGGGTGGTCGTGCTGACGGGCACCGGTGACGCGTTCTGCACCGGTGCCGATCTGAGTGCTCCGATCGCCCAGCCGTTCCGTCCCGACGATGCGCCGGACCGCATCGCCGGCGAGGTGGCGCGCGGCATCCGCACCAACGCGCAGCGCCTGATCACGTCGATCATGGACTGCGAGAAGCCGATCATCGCCGCCGTGAACGGTGTCGCCGCGGGGATGGGCGTACACGTCGCCCTGGCATGTGATCTCGTCGTCGCCTCCGCCGAGGCCTCGTTCGTCGAAGTGTTCGTCCGCCGCGGTCTCGTGCCCGACGCCGCGGCCACCTACCTCCTGCCGCGGCTGATCGGCCCGCAGAAGGCCAAGGAGCTCTTCTTCCTGGGTGATGCCGTGTCGGCGGCCGAAGCGCACACGATCGGGCTGGTGAACCGCGTC
>CAXBAZ010000627.1:0-3052 GCA_963973395.1 uncultured Acidimicrobiaceae bacterium | reverse complement strand
GCCGAGCAACTCGGCGGTCAGGCCGCGGTCGGGGCGGGGGAGGAATGCGATCGCACGGTCGAACAGCTCGACACCGCCCCGGATCCGCTCGATCGCCAGGGTGAGGAGGTCGGCCTCGTCGAACCAGCCGTCGGCCAGCCGCTCGGACACCATCGACGACACCCTGGCCGCTTCGCCGGCGCGCTGCGACGAACCGCGGAGCCGGCCGGCGGCCGTGGGGCCCGCCAGCCGGAGCTCTCGATGCAGGTCGCGGAGGCTCGTGACCGTGGACGGGTGCTCGGCGACCGGTTCGTAGTCGCCGGGCGCGACCCGCAACACCTCACGGACCGTCAGGTCGACGAGCGGGGTCGACACCGGCAACCTGCCGGCGGCGGCGAGTTCGGCCCCCGCGATGCGTTCGGCGAGGCGCATCGGCGTCACCAACTCGATCGCGGCCACCCCGCCGTGTGCTCCGAGCCATCGGCGTGCGGTGACGCCGACGGCGTTGGTGGGCACGATCACCGTGACCGGCGTGAGCGGTCGGTCGCCCTTGGAGCGCCGGACCGCCTCGGCCAACGCCGGCAACGCGTCGGCAGCGGAGACGGCAGTACAGGAAACACCCACGTCGTCGATCGTACGCACGGGGTGTGACAGGGCGCGGGACGTCAGCCGGCCGCGGCCTCGGCGAGGGATCGGAGTTCGGACACGGCGTGCTCGAGACCCTCGGGGTCGCGGTAGAGGGCGCTCCCGGCGACCAGCACGTTGGCGCCGGCCTTCGCGGCACCCTCGATCGTCGAGGGGCCGATCCCGCCGTCGACCTCCAGATCGACGCTGTCGGACAGCCCGGCCTCGTCGAGCATGCGCCGGAGCTCGCCGATCTTCGCCTCCATCGTCGGGATGTAGTCCTGCCCGCCGAAACCGGGGTTGACGGTCATGACCAGCACCAGGTCGACGAGGTCGAGCACGTGGGCGACGGCCGACGCCGGCGTCGCCGGATTGAGCGCCACCGCGCCCCGGGCCCCCATCGAGTTGATGTTGCCGAGCGTGCGGTGCAGGTGGGTGCACGCCTCGGCGTGCACGATCAGACGCGAACATCCGGCGTCGACGTACTGCTCGGCCATCACGTCGGGCGTGTACACCATGAGGTGCGCCTCGAACGGCAGGGTGGAGTGCGACCGCGCCGACTTGATCACATCGGGCCCGAAGGTGAGGTTCGGCACGAACTGGCCGTCCATGACGTCCCACTGGATGAGGTCGACACCGGCGGCTTCGAGCGCCGCCACCTCCTCACCCAACTTGGAGAAGTCGGCGGGCAGGACGGAGGGTGCGATCTGGATCGGTCGGGCCACGGAGTCAGAACCTACCTGCGTCGGTCGTCGGGGTCGGTGCCTGCCTGCTCCCATTCCTCGTCCGCCTCGTCCCACGTCTCGTTGCGGGCTTCGGACGTGGCCTTCCAGTTCTCGGCCTCGCCCTTGGTGCGGTAGGGCCCGAGCGTGCGATCGCCCGGCCCGCGCTCGTCGGCCGTCACGGCCACGTTGCGTTCGAGATCCCAGTACCACTCGGTGGGTTCCATGCGGCCACTCTGCCACGAACCGGACCGTCGCGGTACCCGCCCGCGAACACTCGCTAGCCTCCAGCCGTGCCCGACGACCAGCTCCCGACCCTGCGCGTGTCACCGGAGCGGTTCATCGCCGGGGGCGAGGTGCTCGGTCACGACGACGAGGG
The DNA here is from genome assembly GCA_963973395.1 of uncultured Acidimicrobiaceae bacterium. Taxonomy (GTDB): domain Bacteria; phylum Actinomycetota; class Acidimicrobiia; order Acidimicrobiales; family Ilumatobacteraceae; genus Ilumatobacter. The sequence continues at coordinate 1,348 of CAXBAZ010000627.1, read as the reverse complement.
GCGGGTCGTGTTCGTGCGCGGTGGCGCACCCGGTGACGACGTGTCGGTGCAGATCGTCGAACGCAAGGGTGAATGGTCGCGTGGCATCGTCACCGAGGTTCACACCCCGTCGTCCGATCGGGTCGAACCGCCGTGCGTCCGCCGCCGGGAAGGCTGCGGCGGCTGCGATTGGCAGCACCTGGCCGTTCCCGCCCAGCTCCCGGCCAAGCTCGAGATCGTGCGCGATGCGCTGCGCCGGACCGGTCGGCTCGCCGATCCGGTGCTGACGCTCGGCCGCTCGGTGCCGGCCGACGGCTACCGCACGACGATCCGGCTGGTCGGCGGCCCGGACGGGCGAGCGTCGTACCGTCAGGAACGCTCGCACGACACCGTGCCGGCCTCCGGCTGCCTCATCGCCCACCCCGCGCTGCTGCCGGTGATCGAGTCGTTGCGGATCACGCCCGAGCTCGAAGTCTCACTGCGCGTCTCGGAGTCGACCGGCCAGATGACCGCCCGCTGGGACAAGCGCAAGGGTGAGGTGCACGGTCTGCCGCGCTCGGTCTACGCAGGGGCGAACGCATTCCTCGTCGAGCGTGTCGCCGGGCACGACCTCCGGGTGTCGGCGGGCTCGTTCTTCCAGAGCGGGCCGGCGGCGGCCGAGCTGCTGGTCGACGCCGTCGGTCGTGCGGCCCCCGAGTTGTCGTCCGCCGGCACGGTGCTCGACGCGTACGCCGGGGTCGGCCTGTTCGCCGTGGCGTGCGCTCCCCGCAGCGCCAAGGTCGTCACCGTCGAGACGTCACGCTCGGCGGTCGACGACTGCACGGTCAACCTCGACGGCCGCGACGCCCGCGTCGAGCGGAGCGAGGTCAGCACCTGGCGGCCGGGGCGCGACCTGTCGATCGACGTCGCGATCGCCGATCCGGCCCGGTCGGGTCTCGGGCGGCCCGGTACCGCCGCGATGGCCGCCGCAGATCCCGACGTGTTGGTGCTCGTCAGCTGCGACCCGGTGGCGCTCGCCCGCGACGCCGACCTGTTGGGCAGGCATGGCTACCGTCACGACGGCACCGAGGCGCTCGACCTGTTCCCGCACACCCATCACGTGGAGTGCGTCACCCGGTTCGTCCGGGGCTGACCGCTGGCAGACTGGGCCCCATGATCACTCCGCAGGTGTCCGACGAGGTCGCCGGCGCGCTGGCCGACGGCCGGGCGGTCGTCGCCCTCGAATCGACGATCTTCTCGAACCTCGGGCTGCCGTCGCCCGCCAACGCCGAGGCGCTCGATCGGTGCATCGGTGCGCTCCGCGACGGGGGAGCGGTCCCCGCGATCACGGCGGTGCTCGACGGTGTCGCCCGGGTCGGGCTCGAACCCG
>CAXBAZ010000626.1:0-3054 GCA_963973395.1 uncultured Acidimicrobiaceae bacterium | reverse complement strand
AGACGATCCTCGCCGAGAACGGTCTCGGACCGGCCAACACCGACTTCGGTTCGGTGTACGTCGACTCGGCGGCCGACCCGACGATCGCTCAGATCTCGCTCGACACGGCGGCGGCGGCACAGCTGACCCCGGCGGCTCCGGGTTGGACCTCGGTCGAAGAACAGCAGCTCCTCGAGCAGTTCTTCCAGGCCGTCGCCGAAGGTGGCGACGTCGCAGCACTCGCCGCGGAGTACGACGACAAGATCAACGCCGTCATCAACGGCTGATCGTCTCAGCCACGGATCACGATGCGGGCGGGCGGGACGCCGTTCCCGTCCCGCCCGCATCGTGTTCGAACACATCGCGTTCGAACACGTCCCGCACCCTCGACGTACCCTCGCTCACCGACCCACCAACTCGCGGAAAGGTCTGACATGTCGATCACCACTTCGCGACACGATTCCGCCTCGCGAGACCGCGAGCGAGAGTGCGAGCTCCGGCGTGGGCGTTCGAAGCCACTGGCGTACTGGCTCCTCGTGCCGGCCGTGGCCACGCTGGTGGTCGGCCTCGCCTACCCGCTGGGTTGGCAGATCCTCAACTCGATGCGCGAATACGGCCTGCGCCAGCAGTTCGGCGAGGCCGCCCCGTGGGTGTGGTTCGACAACTACACCACACTGCTGAGCGACGGCTTCTTCTGGACGGTCGTCCTCCGCTCGCTCGTGTTCATGGCAGCCACCGCATTCGCGACGATGGTGCTCGGCATCCTGCTGGCCCTCCTCATGAAGGCCGCGCCGACCTGGTCACGGGTCGTGCTCCAGACCGCCCTCCTGCTCGCATGGGCGATGCCGGTCGTGTCACAGATGACCGTCTGGAGCTGGTTGATCGACTCCCGCAACGGCGTGCTCAACTACATGCTCAGTGCGTTGCCAGGTGTCGACATGACCGGGCACAACTGGCTCGAGCAACCGTTGAGCTTCTTCTTCGTCGCGTCGCTCATCATCACGTGGGCATCGGTGCCGTTCGTGGCGATCTCGGTGTACGCGGCGCTCACCCAGGTGAGCGAGGAAGTGCTCGAAGCCGCCCAACTCGACGGCGCCAACGGACGCCAGATGCTCGTGCACATCATCATGCCGACGATCCGCCCGGTGCTGGTCATCCTCTTGCTGCTGCAGTTCATCTGGGACCTGAGGGTGTACGCGCAGATCCAGCTGCTGCAGGACCTCGGTCCGAAGGGCGACGCGTACGACCTGCTCGGCACCTACATCTTCGGGCTCGGTATCGGCCAGGGCCAGTTCGGACGCGCAGCCGCGGCGGCGATGATCGTGCTCGTGATCACCCTCTGCGTCAGCGGTTACTACGTACGCGAACTACTCAGGGAGGACGCTCGCTGATGCGACGCAAGTTCAAGCGCTACCTCGCCGCGTTGGTCGCAGTGGCCGTCGCGGCCCTGTGGGCGTTCCCGGTCTACTGGATGGTCAACTCGTCGTTCCTGACGCCGCTCACGATCAGCCGGCTCACACCGACGTTCGTGCCGTTCGGCGGCACGCTGCAGAACTACCGCGAGGTCACGACCGAGACGCCGTTCTTCGAGGCCCTGGAGATGTCGTTGTTCGTGGTCGCCATCGCCCTGGTGATCTGCATCACATTCGCGACGCTGGCGGCGTTCGCCATATCCCGCTTTCGTTTCAGAGGGCGCCGCAGCTTCGTCCTCACGATCATCCTGGTGCAGATGTTGCCGGCCGAGGCGATGTTCATCGCCCAGTACAAGATGATCTCCGGGTTGGGCCTGCTCAATTCACTGGCGGGTGTCTCGATCATCTATGCGGCGATGGTCGTGCCGTTCACGATCTGGATGCTGCGCGGGTTCGTCGCCGGCGTGCCGATCGACCTCGAGGAGGCGGCGATGGTCGACGGCTGCACACGGATTGGCGCGTTCCGCCGGATCACCTTCCCGCTCATCGCCCCGGGGCTGGTCGCGTCAGGCGTCTTCGCGTTCATCCAGGTGTGGAACGAGTTCGCGCTCGCGTCGGTGCTGCTGACCGACGACGAGGTCCAGACCCTGCCCCTCTGGCTGCGCGACATCGCCCAGCAGTCCAACCTCGGCGCACCCGAGTGGGGGCAGACCATGGCTGGTTCGGTGCTGGTCGCCGTACCGGTCGTCATCTTCTTCGTGATCGTGCAGGGCCGCATGGCGCAAGGTCTCGTCGGTGGCGCGGTGAAGGGATGACGTCGATCGATGGTCAGGCGTCGCGCCGAGACGCGCTCGGCGTGTTGATGCCGGGCTTCATCGGCACGACGCTGCCCGGTTGGGTCGCCGCGCTGCTGCGCGACGGTCTCGGCGGCGTGTGCCTGTTCGGCCACAACGTCGAGTCGCCGGCGCAGGTTGCCGCGTTGACCTCTGCGATCTACGCCGCGAACCCGCAGGCGATCGTCTCGGTCGACGAGGAGGGCGGGGACGTGTCGCGTCTGCATCAGCGCGAGGGGTCGCCGTTCCCCGGGAACGCCGTGCTGGGGCGCATCGACGACCTCCACATCACCCGCTCGGTCGGGCACGAGGTGGGCGCCCGGCTGGCGAGACTGGGGATCCACCTCACACTGGCGCCGGTCGCCGACGTGAACTGCAACCCGGACAACCCGGTCATCGGTGTTCGGAGTTTCGGCGCGGACGCCGCTGCGGTCGCGGCCCACAGCGCCAGCTGGATCGAGGGCGTCCAGGCCGCCGGCGTCGCCGCCTGCGCCAAGCACTTCCCGGGTCACGGTGACACGTCGGCCGACTCACACGTGACCGAGCCGGTGGTCGTCGCCGATGCGGCAACCCTCGACGCCCGCGAGCTCGTGCCATTCCGTGCCGCAGTCGCCGCCGGGACGAAGACGATCATGACCTCGCACATCCGGGTACCCGCGCTCGATCCCGATGCGGTCGCCACGTTCTCGCCCATCATCCTGGGCGACGTGTTGCGTGGGAGACTGGGATTCGACGGCGTCGTGGTCACCGATGACAATCCGCGCAATGAGGCGCCGGAACAGATTCTCGAGGGTATCGGTTCGGGGTTCAGCAATCCTGCAGCGGTCACT
>CAXBAZ010000625.1:0-3056 GCA_963973395.1 uncultured Acidimicrobiaceae bacterium | reverse complement strand
CAAGTCGGAATTTCCTGGGGTGGTGTTGCTGCTCCTGTCGGGGCTGCTGATCGGTCACACGTTGGCCACCCGTGCCGAGCACGTGTATCGGGCGCTGCTCGAGTCGACGGCGTTCGGCGCTCGCATGATCGTCGAGACGTTCGGCGCCGCGGGCGTCCCGGTCACCGAGTTCGTGGTCGCCGGCGGCCTGTTGCAGAACCGGCAGCTGATGCAGATGTACGCCGACGTGCTCCGGCTGCCGATCTCGACGATCGCGTCGGAGCAGGGTCCGGCACTGGGTTCGGCGATCCACGCCGCCGTGGCCGCCGGCGCCTTTCCCGACGTGCTGGCCGCCAGCGAGGTGATGGGTCGTGTGGAGCGGGGCGTCTACCAACCCGAACCCGTCGCCGCCGACGTGTACGACCGTCTCTACGCCGAGTACCGGCTGCTGCACGACCACTTCGGCCGTGGCAGCAACGACGTGATGAAGCGACTCAAACGTCTCCGTCAGGAAGCCCTCTCATGACCACTGCGACCGAGAACGACACCGTTCGTGCACTGCGCGAGCGCCTCTGCGAGCTCCACGCCGAGCTGCCGCGCAACGGGTTGGTCGTGTGGACCGCCGGCAACATCAGCGCGCGCGTGCCCGACACCGACCGGTTCCTGATCAAGCCGTCGGGCGTCGACTTCGACGATCTGACACCGGAGTCGATGGTGCTGTGCCACCTCGACGGCACGGTGGTGCCCGACTCGATCGGGTCGGAACACTCGCCGTCGTCCGACACGGCGTCGCACGCCTACGTGTTCCTCCACATGCCCCACGTCGGCGGCGTCGTGCACACCCACTCGCCGTACGCGACCGCCTGGGCGGCACGCCGTGAACCGGTGCCGTGTGTGATCACCGGCATGGCCGACGAGTTCGGCGGCGAGATCCCGGTCGGCCCGTTCTCGATCATCGGCGACGAACAGATCGGCCGCGGCATCGTCGAGACCCTCGACGGTCATCGGTCGCGGGCCGTGCTGATGGCCAACCACGGTGTGTTCACGATCGGCGGGAACGCCCGCGACGCCGTCAAGGCCGCCGTGATGTGCGAGGACGCCGCCCGCACCGTCCATCTCGCCCGCCAACTCGGCGAACCCGTCCTCCTCGAGCCCGACCACATCGATGCGCTCTTCGATCGCTACCAGAACGTGTACGGCCAACACCCGAAAGGAACCCTGTGATGGCTCGTTCCATCGTTCCCGATCTCTCCACCCACGAGGTGTGGTTCCTCACCGGCAGCCAGACGATGTACGGCGAGGAGATCCTCGCCCAGGTGGCGTCCCAGTCGCAGTGTGTCGTGGCGATGCTCGACGACAGTGCCGACGTGCCGTGCCGCGTCGTGTGGAAGCCGGTGCTGACGTCGCGCGAGGCGATCCTCGACACGATGCTCGAAGCGAACGCGTCTCCGAACGTGGTCGGGATCATCACGTGGATGCACACGTTCAGCCCGGCGAAGATGTGGATCGCCGGTCTCTCGGCGCTCGACAAGCCGATGCTGCACTTCCACACCCAGGCCGACACCGAGTTGCCGTGGGGCACGATCGACTTCCACTTCATGAACCTGAACCAGGCCGCTCACGGCGACCGCGAGTTCGGTTACATCGAGACCCGGCTCGGTGTGGCGCGCACGACCGTGGTCGGCCACGCCTCCGATCCGACGGTCACGTCGCGCATCGGCGACTGGAGCCGGGCCGCGGCCGGCCGCCTCGCGGCACGCAACATGAGCGTGGCCCGGTTCGGCGACAACATGCGCTACGTCGCCGTGACCGAGGGCGACAAGACCGAGGCCGAGGCGATCTTCGGTTCGCAGATCAACACGTGGGGCGTGATGGATCTCGCCTCTCTCGTCGAGGCGGCGACCGACGACGAGGTCGACGTGCTGATCGAGGAGTACCTCGACCTGTACGACGTCAACGCGTCGCTCCTGCCCGGCGCCGATCGGCACGACTCGCTCCGGTACGGGGCGGCGATCGAGGTCGGGCTCCGCCGGTTCCTGGTCGACGGCGGGTTCACCGCGTTCACGACGACGTTCGAGGATCTCGGCACGTTGCGTCAGCTCCCCGGCCTCGCCGTGCAGCGCCTGATGGCCGACGGCTACGGGTTCGGTGCCGAGGGCGATTGGAAGACCGCGATGCTCGTGCGCATCGCGGCGGTCATGGGCGCCGGCCGTCCGGGTGGCGCCAGCCTGATGGAGGACTACACGTACCACATGGTGCCCGGCGAGGAGCTCTCGCTGGGTGCGCACATGTTGGAGGTCAGCCCGTCGCTGTCGAGCGAGCGCGCCCGGCTCGAGGTGGCGCCGCTCGGGATCGGCGGCAAGGAAGATCCGGTGCGCCTGGTGTTCACCGCCGACCCGGGGCCCGCGGTCGTGCTCGCGTTGAGCGACATGCGCGACCGGTTCCGGCTGGTCGCCGCCGAGGTCGAGTGCGTGCCGTTGCCGGCCCCGATGCCGAACCTGCCGGTCGGTCACGCGATCTGGCGTTCGAAGCCCGACTTCCGCACCGCCGCGACCGCGTGGCTCGCCGCGGGTGCGTCGCACCACACGGCGATGAGCAATCAGATCTCGACGCGGGTCGTGCAGGACTTCGCCACGATGACCGGGGTCGAACTCCTCGTCATCGACGACTCGACCACGATCGAGTCCGCCGAACGAGAACTCCGCCTCAACCAGGCCACCTTCCGCTGACTCCGCTCGCACCTCGGGCCGGAGGGACGAATCGTGGTCGTCAGTTGGAGTACTGGTGCAGCTTGCCGTCGTCCGCGGCGAGTCGGACCAGCAGTGGTGACGGTTCCCACTGGCGTCCGCCGACCGACTCGCGGTAGTGCTCGATCCGTTCGACGACCTCGCCGAGGCCGATCGAGTCGGCCCAGTACATCGGCCCACCGCGGTACACCGGCCAGCCGTAGCCGTTGACCCAGACCACGTCGATGTCGCTGCCCCGGATCGCGATGCCCTCCTCCAGGATCTTCGCTCCCTCGTTCACCATCGAGTACAGGCACCGCTCGAGCACCTCCTGATCGGTGACGTCGCGCT
>CAXBAZ010000624.1:0-3057 GCA_963973395.1 uncultured Acidimicrobiaceae bacterium | reverse complement strand
GACGGCTCGCCGGTGGGCCGGGCTCCCATCGCGAGCGTCATGTGGATCGCGTCGCAGCGGACGGGGTGTCGTCGGGCGATCGCCGCCGTCACGGCCGAGCCCCAGTCGCCGCCCTGAGCGAGGTAGTGGTCGTAGCCGAGCCGTTGCATCAGCGTGTCCCAGGTGTCGGCGATCTTCTCGACGCCCCAGCCGGTCGTCGTGGGCTTGCCCGAGAACCCGAATCCGGGGAGCGAGGGCGCGACGACGTGGAACGCGTCCGCGGCGTCGCCGCCGTGACGCTGCGGCTCGGTCAGCGGCTCGATGACCTTGTGGAACTCGACGATCGAACCCGGCCACCCGTGGGTCAGGATCAGCGGGAGTGCAGCGGGGTTCGACGAGCGCTGATGGATCAGGTGGATGTCGACGCCGTCGATCTCGGTGATCGCGTGGTCGAAGCGGTCGAGCGCGGCTTCGCGGGTGCGCCAGTCGTACTCGTCGGCCCAGTACTCACACACCTCGCGGACGTACGCGAGCGGGATGCCCTGTGACCAGTCGTCGACGGTTTCGGCGTCGGGCCAGCGGGTGGTTCGGAGCCGTCGCCGCAGGTCGTCGAGCACCTCGTCGGGTACGTCGATCGTGAACGGTCGGATGGCGTCGTCGCTCATCGACGCACCGTACGGCCCGGCAACCGTGACGTTCGGGTCGGCCGACCGGACGGCGCCGCCATCAACGTCCCGGGGTCGATGTGGTGAGATCGACGATGGCCTCGTGTTCGAGCGTCGCGATCGGTCGACCGTCGTGTTCGATCACGATGTCGACGATCGCCCGGCTGCCGCCGCGCTCGAATCGGTCGACCACCGTCGCGTGGACGTCGACCGTGGCGCCCAGTACGCCGACGCCGTGGTGGCGGACGATGCTGCGGGTGTGGATCCACGCGCCGTCGACGAGGTCGGTGGAGAAGATCCGGTTCGCGATCTGCGTCCACGTGACCGGGTGGGCGATCCCGTGCTCGCGGTAGATCGCCAGATCGTCACCGGCGCGTTCGGCGTAGTCGGCCGCGAACTCGGTGCCGAGGGTGAACCTTCGTGACGGCAACGCCTCACCCGAGCGCATCGTCCGCGGAGTGCCGCTGTCGCGGACGGCGACGAACGTCACGCGCGGGTTGCGTTCCTGGTCGGGGCACACCGCCTCGACCGTCACGGCGGTGGGGTCGTCCGCACCGGCGGTCGGGACGCAGTGCACCTCGGCGTCGGCGAACACCGGCGCCCGGAACCGCACCTCGCCACCACCCGAGGTCAGCCAGTCGAGACCCCATGCGGCGACGAGCGGATGCGTCAGGTACGCGTAGGTCGTGACCCCGGCGACCAGCGCCGACGGGAACCCCGCGGCGCGGGCTCCGGCGTCGGTGTGGATGGGGTTGTCGGCGTGCTCGGGCAGGTTCCGGGCCCGCACGATCCACGTCGTCGGCGTCGCGTCCATCGTCCGAACCCTACGTTCATTGCGAGTCGTGCCAAGAGCGTGAGCCGACAGGCGAACTGCGACCAATCGTCACGAGCGCCCAGGCACAACTCGCAATCGGGCCGGCCGGTAGCGTGCGGGCGCATGTCGGATCGCAACGTGGTGCTCACCGGGTTCATGGGAACCGGCAAGACGACGGTCGGTCGGGTGCTCGCCGACCGGCTCGGGCGGGAGTTCGTCGACTCCGATCGGATGATCGAGGCGCGGCACGGTCCGATTGCAACGATCTTCGCCGAACAGGGTGAGGAGGCGTTCCGCGGATACGAACGCGAGGTCGCGAACGAGCTGGCCGGCCGCCGACGTGTGGTGGTCGCGACCGGTGGCCGCATGATGCTCGACGCCGCGAACGCGCGAACGCTCGGCGCCACGGGCGACGTCGTGTGCCTCGTCGCATCGCTCGACACGATCCTCGAACGGGTCGCCGTCGGTGATGCCGGGGCGACCCGGCCGTTGCTGCGCGGCGACGACGTTCGGTCGAGGGTGGCGGATCTGCTCGAGGAACGGGCCGACGCCTACGGGGCGTTCGATCAGATCGAGACCGACGGACGGACACCCGACGAAGTCGCGATGGCCATCATCGAACACATTGGGGTAGAACGAACCGATGGCTGAGTTCGACGACGGCACACGCTCGATCCACTACGACATCGAGGGCGACGGCCATCCGGTGCTGTTGATCGCACCGGGCGGCATGCGATCGTCCAACCAGCTGTGGGCGAACATGCCGTGGAACCCGCGCACCGCACTCGCCGGCGACTACCGGGTGATCGGCATGGACCAGCGCAACGCCGGACGTTCGACGGCACCGATCTCGGGTGACGACGGCTGGGACACGTACACCGCCGACCAACTCGCGCTGCTCGACCACCTCGGCGTCGACCGCTGCCATGTGGTGGGCATGTGCATCGGCGGGCCGTACATCATGAACCTGTTGACCACCGCCCCCGAACGTTTCTCGGCCGCGGTGCTGCTCCAGCCGGTCGGCATCAGCGACAACCGCGAGGCGCTGTACGAGATGTTCGACCAGTGGGCCGAGGCGATCGCCTCCCACCACCCCGAGGTCACCGACGCCGAATGGGAATCGTTCCGCAGCAACATGTGGGACGGCGAGTTCGTGCTGACCGCAACGCCCGACGACGTCGCCGCCTGCGACACACCGATGCTCGTCGCGATGGGCAACGATCTGTACCACCCCTCGTCGACGTCGCGCGAGATCGCCGATCGGGCTCCGAACGCCACCTTCGTCGAGACCTGGAAGGAAGGCGACGCGCTCGAGGCGTTCGACGGCATCGCCCGTGGCTTCCTCGCCGAGCACACACCCTGATCGGACCGGGTCGATCACCCGCCGCTACGCGGGAGTGAGGGCGTTGCGCACCTCGTTCGCGATCTGCTCGGCGGTCGCGCCCGGCGTCAGCACCGTGGCGATCCCGGCCGCTCGGAGTTCGTCGAGGTCGTGGTCGGGCACGATCCCACCGAGGATCACCGGGATCTCGCTGCCGCGCTTGCGCACCTCGGCGACCACGAGTGGTGCCAGCGTCATGTGTGCACCCGACAGCATCG
>CAXBAZ010000623.1:0-3067 GCA_963973395.1 uncultured Acidimicrobiaceae bacterium | reverse complement strand
GTGGCGTTCATGGCCGCCCACCCCGACGGCTTCGCCAGCCTCCAAGAAGCCTCCGACGTCATCGCGGCCTACAACCCACACCGCCCACGACCAACCAACCTCGACGGACTCCTCAAAGTGCTGCGCCGACGCGACGACGACCGATACATCTGGCGCTGGGACCCCGCATTCATCACGTCCAAGACCGACGCCATGCAGCAACACCCGAACGGCAGCACATACCGCTACGAACAGATCGCGAACCAACTCCTCGACGGAGCCGCACGCATCACCGCACCCACCCTGCTGGTCCGCGGCGCGATGTCCGACCTCGTCAGCCCCGACACCGTCGAGGAATTCCTCGCCACCGTCCCACACGCAACCGCCGTCGACGTCTCCAACACCGGCCACATGGTCGCCGGCGACGACAACGACGCCTTCACCACCGCCGTCCTCGACTTCTTGAACCAACTCGACCCGATCAACTGAACGAAAGGCCCGCACCATGTACGACCATGGGCTGACAACAAATCAGATGGCGACGCCCGATGCCGACGAAGTCACGGTACGAGTCGCGCAGAGTTGGCGGACCCTTCGTCGAGGAGCCGCCGCACACCAACTCCGAACACTGCTCTGGGAAACCGGCCCATCGCGGCTCACCATGGGACAAATCGACAGCCTCGACCTCCTCGTCACCCGACCGCGATGGAGGATGGTCGAGTTCGCGGCGGGACTCGACCTCTCGCCATCGTCTGCCACCCGAGCGATCGACAAACTCGTCGACGACGGACTCGCCAAGCGAACAGTCTGCGTCGAAGACCAACGAGTTCATATCGCAAGTGCTACGCGTAAAGGCCGCAGAATCCAACGCACCGTCATGCGATCGCACCTCAACATCGTCAGCCAGGCGCTCTCAGGATTCGACCACACAGAACGGGCCGCACTCGCCGATCTCACCGAACGATTCATCACACAACTCGACGCCGCCGTCAACGCCAAGGCGATTGGGCAGGGCTGACTCGCCAGCACACGACGGTCCGAGCTCGGCGCGAGGATTACTCGGGTCTGTCAGACGATTGGTGTAACTGGTCTGGCGGTGCATGTTGGTTGTTGGGATCGTAGGTCTTAGAAGACACGGCCTTCGAAGGTGATGGCGAAGGCGTTGAGGGCGGGCTTCCAGCGGTTCATCCATCGCTCCTGACCCGAGCCGGTCGGGTCGAGCGAACGCACGACCATGTAGAGGCATTTCATCGCGGCCTGCTCGTTGGGGAAGTGGCCCCTGGCTCGGGTCGCCCGCCGGAATCGGGCGTTCAACGACTCGATCGCGTTCGTATCAGGTATGACATCTCTGACGCCTCTGGCTCGGGGCCGGGTCGGGTTCTACGATTCGGTGGTCGGGTTCGGGGCATCGGAGAGGAATCAGCCAGGGCAGGCCGCTCTACACCTTGACCTGCGAGGTCGCGTTAGTACTTGGCCGCCCCAGCGACTGACCCGACTGCGCTGCGAGCGCGAATCCGTTTCTGTCGTCTCTTCGCCCGGCGAGTTCCTCGAACCAAACTGAGAGGAGCAGATGGTGAGATCGATTGGCATGGACGTGCACCGCACGTTCGCCCAGATCGCCGTCGTCGAGGACGGGCTGTGCCGCGACGAGGGCCGGATCGGGGTGAGACCCGAGGACCTGCGGGCGTGGGCGGCCACGCTCGAACCGGATGACGAGATCGCTCTGGAAGCGACGACGAACTCGGATGCGATCGCCATGTTGTTGCGGCCATTGGTGGCCAAGGTGGTGGTGTCGAACCCGCGCAAGACGCGCGCGATCGCCGAGGCGAAGGTGAAGACCGACAAGGTCGACGCCCGGATCCTCGCCCAGTTGTTGGCGGCGGACTTCTTGCCCGGCACGTGGGTCGCTGATGATCGGACACGCATGTTGCGACGACTGGTGATGCGCCGCACCCATCTCGTCAAGCAACGCACCCGGGTGAAGAACCAGGTGCACGCGATCTTGGCTCGGAACCTGGCGCCGACATGTCCGCACGCTGACTTGTTCTCCGGTGTCGGTCGACGGTGGCTTCGCACTCAGGATCTGCCGGCCGATGAGTGGCGCAGCGTCGACGCGCTGCTGAGACAGTTGGACTTCCATGGCGACGAGCTGGCTGAGGTCGAACGCGATATCGCGATCGAAGCGATCGACGACCCGGTCGTTGCCCGGCTGATGACCGTGCCGGGCATCGATGTCATCGTCGCGATTGCGATCGTCGCCGCTGTTGGTGACTTCTCACGGTTCGAGTCGCGGGATCGGCTGGTCGCGTATCTCGGGTTGAACCCGCGGGTTCGCCAGTCCGGGAACTCGAAAGCGACGCATGGCCGGATCACCAAGGCCGGCCCGGCGCAGGCGCGGGGGATGCTCGTCGAAGCCGCGTTCGCGGCGTCGAGAACACCCGGGCCGTTGCGGGCGTTCTATCGGCGGATCAAGGACCGTCGCGGGTTCCAGGTCGCGACCGTCGCCGTTGCCAGAAAGATGACCGTGTTGTGCTGGCACCTGGTCACCGAGGACGAGGACTACGCCTTCGGTCGGCCATCGTTGACGGCGCACAAGCGCCGCAAGCTCGAACTCGCAGCTGGCGCCGAGTCACGGCGCGGGCCGGTCGCCGGGGTCTCACGGGACTATCACATCAAGCGGCTACGCGATCAAGAGAAGACCCTCGTCGAGCACGCCGAGCGGGCCTACGAGGTCTCAGTCGCTCACTGGCAACCCCAAGGTCCGAGGCGAGAGGGTTGACAATCTCATCCGTGGAGTAGATCACCCGTCGGATCTCGGGTGAGTAGTCCAAGAACGGCACGAACTCGGACCAGGCGTTGGACCACAGGTTCCGGATCGCCGGATACCTGTCACCCCACTTGTCATGGAACTCGTCGAGGCGCACCTGGGCGTCGGCTTCGTTGACGGCGGTGTACACGGGTCGCAGGTCCTTGGCCATCGCGTCCCAGTCCCGCCGGCTGGCGAGGCGGAACGTGTTGCGGATCAGATGCAACACACAGACTCCTGTTGTCAACCTCAACGAGTGACGGGCGCGTCGAATGATGCCCG
>CAXBAZ010000622.1:0-3068 GCA_963973395.1 uncultured Acidimicrobiaceae bacterium | reverse complement strand
ACCTCGCACCCGAACGCATCCACTCCTCCGGCGCCCGGCGCGCAGCGGTGCCGAACGCCCAGAGGCTGCGCCCCCAGCAGTCCTCGACGACGTGGCGCCCCTGCCAACGTCCACCGGCGGCGCGCCGGTTGCGCGTCTTGCCGGTCGTGCTCTGCGACTCGGTGAGGAACCGGTACGCCGTTCGGCCGAGCTCACGGACCGCCTGACTGCGATCGGGTTCACGGACAGCGACGATCAGCAATCGAGCCATGTCGTCGGTGCAGTACCCGTGCTCACGGCGCGGTTGCGCGTGATCGGCATGTTCGAACATGCCGACGTGGTCGGTCATCGAGACGACGTGACCGAACGACGGCAGCGTCACGACGCCACCGACCGGCGCGACTCGACCAGACGGTCGGCGAGTCGTCCGTATCGGCGGGCGATCGCCGCCCACGACAGCTCGGGCGCCAGTCGGCGCGCTTCGGTCGCCATCGAGGCCGCGAGCCGACGATCGGTGAGAACGGACCGGATCGCTCGGCCCAGTGTCACCGGATCACGTTGTGGCACCACGATCCCGGCGCCGCTCGCCAACAGTTCGATCGCGTGCGGGAATGCTGTCGACACGACGGGCCGTCCGGCCGCCACGGCGTCGACGAGCACACCGGACGTGACCTGCTCCTGCGAGTCGTAGGGCAGAACGACCAGGTCTGCGGTCTGGATCAAGTCGGTCAGCGAGGCCAGATCCCGGTACGCGTCGTCGAACGTCACGTCGACGGATCCCTTCGAGGCGACAGCGCGCTCGACGAGCATGTCGCGGTAGGCCTCACCCTCGCGCTCGCGGACCTTCGGGTGGGTGGCGCCGGCGACGATGTACTCCGGTGCCGGGTCGACACCTTCCAGTTCGGCCAGCGCATCGATCGCCCATTCGATCCCCTTGCCCGGACCGAGCAGACCCCACGTCAGGATCCTGGGACGGGTGCCGGCGGAACCACTGCCCGCACCGGCCCGTGCGAGCGGCGTCGCAGCGCCGTGCGGAATCACGGTCACCTTGTCGTGGTCGACGTCGAACCCGGCGAGCAGCCGCGTCCGTGCGGTCTCGGTCATCACGACGACGGCATCGGCGGCCGCGCAGACGCGTTCGAGCACGTACCGCTGATGATCCGTCGGCTCGCTCAGGACGGTGTGGGCGACGACGACGAGCGGAGCGTCGATCGCATCGACGACCCCGATGATCGCGTCGCCGTCGGGTCCGTCGTACAGGCCGTACTCGTGCTGCACGATGACGACGTCGTTGCGGTTCAGCGCATCGGTCGCGTTCCGAACCGCGTCGTGCGTCGGATCGTCGAGTCGTGCGACCACGAGGACGTCCTCAACCGCGGGCGACGAGCCACAGCGGACGACGTCGACCGAAGCGCCCTCACCGATCAGACCCGAAGCGAGCGCCGCCGAAAACGTGGCGATCCCACACGACGTGGGTGGAAAGGTGGACAGGATCCCGAAGGATCGGGGGTGATCGCCGCGCCGAGTGGGCGGGACCGGAACGACGGTGTGCACGTCAACAACTCCTTGTTCGGGTCGGACGAGGCGGCTGGCCTGCGGTTGGCGGCGTCCGATGCCGTCGGCCCGAAGGGGCACAATCATCCGAGAAGAGACACGTCTCGTGTGATCGGAACTACGTCTCTTCCCTACCCCGGACGACCACTCGTCAAACCGCGGAGCGGCTCGACCGTGCTCTCTGTGGGCGGGCCTGTTCTCCTCTCGGAGACGTCGTGTCACTGTACTGCCCCACGTGCCGATCCGGCCCCGGTACCCTGGAGTCATTCCCGCTCGCCCGCAAGGTACCGACCCTGGCTCCTCGCTCCGGATCGCGGTACTCGCCCCGATCGCCTGGCGGACCCCGCCGCGGCACTACGGACCCTGGGAGCAGTTCGCGTCGTTGCTCACCGAGGGTCTCGTCGCCGCCGGACACGACGTCACCCTGTTCGCCACCGCCGACTCGGTCACGTCCGCCACCCTCGTCGCGACGTCGGCCGCCGGATGGTCTGACGACCCCACGATCGAGCCGAAGGTGGCCGAGTGCCTGCACATCGCGTCCGCGTTCGAGCGCGCCGACGAGTTCGACATCATCCACAACGGTTTCGACTTCCTCCCGCTCACCTACAGCGACCTCGTGGCAACCCCGGTGATCACCACGATCCACGGGTTCTCGTCACCGACCATCGTTCCGGTGTACGAGCGGTACGACGCCTCGACGCACTACGTCGCCATCAGCGCCTCCGATCGCCACCCGAAGCTGCACTACGCGGCCACGATCCACCACGGCATCGTGATCGACGACTTCGCCGTGCACCCGGTGCCGGGCGACCATCTGCTCTACTTCGGGCGGATCCATCCCGACAAGGGCACCGCCGAGGCGATCGAGGTCGCTCGCCGCGCCGGGCGGCGGCTCGACATCGCAGGCATCGTGCAGGACGAGGCGTACTTCCGCGAGCACGTCGAACCGCACGTCGACGGCGACCGCGTGCGGTACCTCGGCCCCGTCGGCGTGGCCGACCGGGCGGAAGTGCTCGGTCGGGCGCATGCGCTGCTCCACCTGATCGGTTTCGACGAACCGTTCGGCTACAGCGTCGTCGAAGCCATGGCGTGTGGAACGCCGGTGATCGCGAACGCCAGGGGTTCGATGACCGAACTGATCGACCACGCTGTCACCGGCCACCTCGTCGCAGGGCCGGACCACGTCGGCGGTGCCGTCGAAGCCGTCGATGCCGTCGCCCGTCTCGACCGGCACGAGATCCGTCGCACCGCTGCCGCACGATTCTCGTCGGACCGCATGATCGACCAGTACGTGGCGACCTACCGGGACATCCTGGCGTCGCCGCTCCCGAACGCCTGACACCGGAGGGCCCGTCACCGAATTTCCAACCGGTCAAGACGTCGCTCAGGAACGCACCCTCCCGCTGGATGCGGACGTCAAGGCTCTCGACGTGGCACAGCGTGTCGAACGTCGAGCTCCGCGAGCGCGCGGGCTGCGGCGTTGGCGCCGCACATGCTGTGCGCCCCGGCACCGGGTGGGGTCGATGCCGAGCACA
>CAXBAZ010000621.1:0-3075 GCA_963973395.1 uncultured Acidimicrobiaceae bacterium | reverse complement strand
GTGATCCGTGTGGTCGATGCGAAGCCCGACCATGTCGTGTTCGTCCTCTGGGGCGGCCACGCCCGCAGGAAGAAGACGTTGATCGACCGTGCTCGGCACACCATCCTGGAGAGCCCCCACCCCTCGCCGCTGTCCGCCCACCAGGGGTTCCTCGGGAGCCGGCCCTTCAGCCGTGCGAACGAGGCACTCGAAGCGCACGGGCAGCCACCGATCGACTGGAGTCTCTGATGGCCTGGACCGAACGGCCCGAGGTGACCGCACTGCGCCGACGCAACCGGGTCGTCGACGTGGTCGTCGAGACCCTCGACGGTTTCCGGCGCCACCTCACGGGGCGCAACAGCGCGGTGCTCACCTACTACGGGATCCTCACCCTGTTCCCGCTGTTCCTGGCCGCCACCACCATCCTCGGGTTGCTGCTGGAGAGCAGGCCTGAGTGGGAGGACGAACTCGTCGGCTCCGCGGTCGAATCCGTGCCGTTCATCGGTGATCAGATCGCCGGAGGCCAGATCGGCACCAGCGTGTTCGCACTGGTGATCGGTCTCGCCGCGGCCCTCTGGGGCTCGATGAAGGCGTTCCTCGGGCTGCAGCTCGCCTACGACGACACCTGGGAGGTCCCCCTCGACGATCGTGCCGGATTCGTGACCCAGCGAATCCGGGCGCTGATCGGGCTCGCCGTGATCGGCATCTCGCAGGTGGCCACCGTCGTGCTCGCCTCCGTCGTCGGCGAGGCCGGACTGCCCCGGGTCGGACAGGTGCTGCTGATCCTGGGCGGGCTCGCGATCAACGTCGGGGTCGCGGCGGCGATGTACCGGTTCCTCACGTCGTCCGCGACGTCGTGGTCGACGGTCTGGCCCGGCGCGATCTTCACCGGCTGCGTGTACACGGTCATCCAGATGCTCGGCGCCCGGATCACGACCGAACTGGCCCAGGACGAGAAGTACGGCGAACTCGGCTCGGTGCTCGCGCTGCTGACGTGGCTGAGCCTGCACGCGGTCGTCAACCTGTTCGGGGCCGAGCTCAACGCCGCACTCCACCGCCTCGCCGAGCAGCGGGCGGATCCGCCACCCTCCCCGATCCTGACCGAACCGCCCCTCGCCGACGCCTGACCCGGAGGGGTCGGACCCCCTCCGTTCATCAGGTGTCGGCGGCCAACTCAGTGACGATCAGCGACGACTGTTCCAGCGTGCGATGGACCGGGCACCGATCGGCGATGCGGACGAGGCTCGCCCGCTGGTCGGCGTCCAGTTCGCCGGCGAGGTGGAGCACGCGCGTGAAGCGGTCGAGTCGTGGCGTGGCGGTGCCGCCGGCGGCGACGGCGTCGGCCTCGTGCACCCGGTCGTGCGAGACCTCGACGGTGACCCGGGCGAGCGGGAGCTGTTTGCGGTCGGCATACATGCGCAGCGTCATCGACGTACACGCGCCGAGCGCCGCAGCGAGCAGGTCGTACGGGCTCGGCCCGGCGTCGTACCCGCCGACCGACACCGGCTCGTCGGCGAGGAAGCGATGCCCACCCGCGACGACGTGGTTCAGGAACGTGCCCTGTGTGGTCTCGGCGACGACCACCTGCGCCGACGGGTCGGGCTCCGCCGCGGCACGGCTCTGGTCGACCAGATACCGGCGCGCCCAGGTACCGATCATCGACGCCGCGTGGGCGGCGACGATCGGATCGCCGAGCAGATGATCGGCGCCGTCGAGCGACACGAAGCTCTTCGGATGTCGGGCGGCGCCGAAGATGGCCGCCGCGTGCTCGACGCCGACGACGTTGTCGGTCGGCGAGTGCATCACGAGCAGGGCACCGTTGAACTCGGCGGCCGACGAGACGACCAGGTCGGCACGGAGGTCGTCGAGGAACTGACGACGGATCGTGAACTCGCGTCCGTGCAGCTCGACGCACGCCTCCCCATCGTCCTCGATCCGGTCGAGTGCGCCGTCGAACAGACCCGCGACGTGACCGGCGTCGGACGGGGCCGCGATCGAGGCGATCGCGGCGACCTCCGGAATCCGGTTCCCGGCGACGATGACGGCCGCGCCACCGAGCGAGTGTCCCACGAGCAGCTGGGGCCCGGTGTGGTGTTCGCGGAGCCAGGCGGCGGCGGCGACCAGGTCGTCGACGTTGGAGGAGAAGTTGGTGTTCGCGAACTCGCCCTCGCTCGCCCCGAGCCCGGTGAAGTCGAAACGGAGGAGTCCGTAGCCGAGGTCGGTCAGCGACGCCGCGATCCGCGTCGCGGCCTTGACGTCCTTGCTGCACGTGAAGCAGTGGGCGAACAGTGCGAACGCCCGGGGCGGCCCGGCCGGCAGGTCGAGGCGGGCCGACAGCAGGTCGCCGTGGCTCCCCTCGAAGGTGATCCGTTCGACGCGTGACGACACGGATCGACGGTACCAGCCATCCGTCTCCGGGCGTTGAAGCCCGGATCGGCGGTGCGATACTGCTCGGCCGTGACGCCGAACGACACCTCGAACGACACCGGGAACGACACCGGGAACGACACCGTGCCGCGATCCGCCGTCCAGACGGTCGGTCCGAAGTTCATCCGACCGCTCGGCGACTTCCTCCGCAAGGAGGCCGGCGCCGGCCTGCTGCTCGTGCTCGCTGCGATCGCGGCCATGATCTGGGCCAACTCACCCTGGTCCGACGGGTACTTCGAACTCTTCTCGACCGAGGCGATGATCGGCATCGGCGACTTCGAGATCGAGCTCACGTTCAAGGAGTGGATCAACGACGCCGCGATGGTGGTGTTCTTCTTCGTGGTCGGCCTGGAGATCAAGCGGGAGGTCACCAACGGCGAGCTCCGCGACCCCCGCCAGGCCGCCTTGCCGATCATCGCCGCGATCGGCGGGATGATCGTCCCGGCGGGCATCTTCACCATCCTGAACGCCGGCGGCGCCGGCCAGGACGGCTGGGGGATCCCGATGGCGACCGACATCGCGATCGTCATGGGTGTGGTGGCGCTGATCGGCACGCGGGCACCGTCGTGGCTGAAGCTCTTCCTGCTCGCACTGGCGATCGTCGACGACATCGGTGCGATCCTCGTGATCGCCGTCTTCTACTCGGAGGGTGTGTCCTTCGGCTGGCTC
>CAXBAZ010000620.1:0-3082 GCA_963973395.1 uncultured Acidimicrobiaceae bacterium | reverse complement strand
CGACTGCTCCGTCGGCGTGAGGTCGGTCAGGGGCATCCCCACCATGGTGCGTCCCGGGCCACGGTGGATCAAGCATCGGCCACCTCGCCGGGTCGGGAAGGAGGCCGTTGGTACGCTGCTCGGGCCGCCCGAGTAGCTCAATCGGCAGAGCACCTGTCTTGTAATCGTCTCCGGGCGAGTCTCTGATCAGGCACGACGCTGCGATCGGTGTGATGACCAGGGAGTTCTCATCCCGTTGCATCACGGTCGATCACGCCGGTTCCCGGTCGCTGACGGCCTACCGACGGCCTACGACGGACCATCCGAGGTGCGGGCAGCCGAACGCAGGGAACCGGCCATGTCCGTGCGAATGAACTCGATGCCGGATCGGGTTGATTCGACGCTGAACGACGGGAGAACGCCGGCTGGCGGCGTCTGTACGGCCGGACGATCGTGCGGTTCGGCGCGCTGGTGTCCATGAGCGACACGAGCGCGCCAATCCTCTCTCGCGATCGCCGGATCTCCTGCGGGTCCCGACGTCGTTCCCGGCCAGGCTGTGCGTCGATAGGTCGATGCGCCACGTCGGAGCGACAAGCATCCACGCGGCACCGCAGGTCGCCGGATCCCCTCGCACCAGGCGGTGTCCGACTTCAACCTGCTTGAGCGTCGATAGGTGCGCTGTCCCACCTCGCAACGACTGCTTAGATCGTTCGCCGGGTGGCCCGTGCGGGTTCGAATACGAGTCCACGTCGCGTATGGTCTCACCCAGTGAGTGACGAGCGGGTGCTTCCCAATTCTCCGTCGGGGGCGACGGTCGAGGCGATGGATGCTGCCTACGATTTCTTCCCGTCGTTCGAGGCGTTCTCGGCGCGGGTCGTGACCAGCGAACATCTTCACTACTACGTCGAACTCCTTGACCGAGACCGAAGCAGCGAGGTCCATGGCGGGGCGGTACTCGGAGCTACGGAAGCCGTCATCCGTGCGGCGGCCTTCGACACAGGCGCCGTCGAGGATTTGTACAAGACGGACCGCGGCCGGACAATGAGCGTCGCGCGTGAGGAGGGCCGCTGGGAAGATCTAATGGACCGCCAACCCGGCGACGTGCGGGCGCTGTTCGAGGCACAGCTGGCCGTATACCGGAGGCTCCAAGGTTGGGATGGGCAAGAACCGGTCACGGAGGCCTTCATTCGGTCCCTGCACGCCGACTTGTGCAAGCCGCAGAAGACCTACACGGTGTGGCTGGCCGACGGGGGGAGCTCGGAACGGCCGCTAAACCATGGCTCCTACAAGGACCTGCCGAACCATGTGGCGCTGGCGGATGGCACCGTGCACGCCTACGCACCCGTGTCAGCCACCGCATCTGAAGTCCGGCGGCTAGTACAGGAACTGCAGTCAGATCTGTTCAACGAGGCGGACGCAGTGACGCAGGCCGCCTTTGCGCACTACGCGCTCGTCAGGATCCATCCGTTCGCTGACGGTAATGGCCGCGTCGCTCGTGCGCTGGCGTCGGCGTATCTCTATCGCGGATATGGGCTGCCTTTGGTGCTCTTGGCAGACCAGCGAGACCGCTATCTAGATTCGCTCGAACTGGCTGACCAAGGGTCATTCGAGACCTTCAACTTGAACATGATGGATTGCCTTGTCGCCTCGATCATGATGCTCCACGATGAGTTGAGGCGACCCGCCGAACTCCCAGATCCGGTTGCGACCGTGAAGTCCATCGCGGATCTGTTGGAGACTAACGACGCCCACGACCGACTGGATGAGAATCTCTCCGGTTTGCTCCAGACCCTGCATGAGATTGTGGCGGCGGAGCTCAACCGTGCGGGCCTCGCAGCGCCGTTGAAGACCAAGGTGTCTTCAGCGACGGACAAGCAGTTTCGTCCCCCGGCTGGCTCAACGTACCGCTTGCCTATTCGCAACACGGCCCATGTGTCGACAGTGACGGTGACGGCCCCGGCTCCCGCCAACGTTGGTGCATCAATACGCTTTGCGGCCTTCCCATCATCGGAACGTCGTCCGGCCGCACCGTATCTAATTTCTTGTAGCGATGAAGGCGTCGACGACTTTCTCGTCACTGCCGCCGAGGCACAGAACTTCGCGCAGTCACCCGACTTGAGATGGCGACTTACGAACTGGATTGGAGTAGCGGTTGCCCGGTTCATTGCTGACCTGGAGAGCCAAGTGCGGCAAGCGTTAGCCAATCGAAACCTTGAGTTGTAAGGTCAAGCGGGGGGAGAGAAGCAATTCGCGATGCTCGCCACAGCGGCGATCGTGCCGCGATGAATGCGCCGTAGTGGTAGTCCCTCAGCGAGCCCCACCACCAGTCCAGTCAACCCATGTTGGACCGATCAGCCGCACCAAACGCCGTAGCGTGACCAAGTTGCGATGCCACCTATCGGCGCATCTTTCGGGATGCTCGGCCACCTTCTTCGAGGACGGTCAACCCTCCGAGAGCGGTACCCAGAGCCGGGGTTCGGGGGCGACCCGCAAGCACAGCGGTACGGTCTACCCATGGGCCTAGGCGAGGACGCGCCAAATCGGTCGGACGCTAGTCCCGACACCCTCCGAGTTGAGCTTGGCATCGTCAACGAGTTGTTTCACACGTTCTTGGAGTGGCGACACAAAGTCATGGTTCGATTCGCCGTGGCTATTGGCGCAGTAATCGTCGCTCTCTCCGCAATTCCCGAGAGGGACAACGAATTGCGCGCCGTGGCGCTAGCCACGGGCGCAGTCTTTGCGCTCGTTGCTTGGCTCCTCGACAGGGTCAACCAGCGACTGCTCGAGGAGCAGGTCTACAAGACCGGCGCCGACGTCGAGACCGAGCTTGAGTTGTCGACCGACCTTTCGATCTTCAGCGCCATGAAGTGTCGAGCCGGTAGCACCGAGTGGTACGAATTCAGCACATACCACGATGTGCTCCAAGTGACCTACCTGGCCGCGGCAGTAGTCCTCGCAGCATCTGCTCTCTTTCACATAGCCTGAGTTCCCGACGTCCTCAAGGTGCCGGTAGGCCCGCACAGATCAGGCGCCACCTATTCGCGTCCCTGGGATGAGCCCCTCGTAGTGGTCCAGTAGTTGTGCGGTCTGATCGCCTCCATCA
>CAXBAZ010000619.1:0-3095 GCA_963973395.1 uncultured Acidimicrobiaceae bacterium | reverse complement strand
GAACCACGCGGCGACCCTCGTCTCGCACATTGGCGCCAGTCCAACAAGCTGCATCGAGCTTCTCTCAATACGCCCTCTCTTGCTCGGCGCAGCGTGGAAGACCGTGGACCTGCTCCTGGAGACTGCGTTCGAGCTGGGCGGTGTGCTGGGAGCCGTCACAAATCACATTCCGATTTCGGCCAAAGAGTCCCATGCTCGACAACACTCAGGGCGCCCAGCAGCGATCGACGCTCCCTTGTGGGCTGCGCTCTGCGAGGTGTATGCCAACACTGTTGACCTTCGCCACAGCCTTGTGCACCGTCGCGCGTACGTGAACGGATCAGACGAGCTGGTCGGCGTCGACAAGCACGGCAGCCCGATCTCGCACCTCACAGCACTGGAGCAGGAGGCGTTCTCGCGAGCGGCACAGCTAGCGGCCGAGCTTGTGACGTCTACTCCGCCCGACAGTCGGACACATGCTGATCTTGCACGCGAGCTCAGTCTTCTCACGCGACTTCATTCAGAAACATTCACGCCTGTGGCCCTGGCTGAGGTTCCACCAGAATGGACCATCATCGTCGACCCGAGCGATGACGGTACCGGCGGCTATCAGCTTGATCTGGGCGCACTGCGCTCGCGAGTTGGCGGGGTGTTGAATGTCGACCTCATCGTTCAATTCCGTGACCGGCCAGGCCAGGAACGAGCGGGGAGGCTGGAGATGGCACCAGTTGACAATGTCGTGACCATCAACCCCGACCAACCTCCAACGTGGTTGCGGTGACTGAGCCATGGATAGTTCCCTCGTACCAGCTCCGACAGCACCGATTGGCCCCGCGGCGCGTGACCAATTCCACGAACCGCGTGTCAGCCCGCACGACGTAGAAAGCTCGGCTCCAGATTTCATTGCGCGCGCAAGGGTAGAAGTCCGGTAGAAGTCACCGACTTCAGACGCGAAGAAACCCCTGCTGAGCAGGGGTTTCTTTGTGCGCGAGGGGGGACTTGAACCCCCACGCCCTTGCGGACACCAGCACCTGAAGCTGGCGCGTCTGCCATTCCGCCACTCGCGCAAAGTGGATCGCGGAAGCGTAACCCCACAACACGGTCGGCCCAACTCGGTTGGCGCCGACGCCGGACCCGGTCCGCGACCGCGATGTCGGGGAGACATCCATCACCCCTCGGCCACCATTAGCCTTGCTCCGACCATGGGTATGCAAGGACTCGAAGGTCGTCTGGAGCGTATGGTCGAGGGCGTGTTCCGTCGTTCGCGCAACTCCATTCGTCCGATCGAGCTCGGTCGCCGCCTGATCCGGGAGATGGACGACCATCGTTCGGTCGACGTCAAGGGGCAACGGATCGCCCCCAACGACTTCACCGTGATGCTCTCCGCGACCGATCACGCCGGCTTCGCCGACATCGAGGACGCCCTCCGCACCGAGCTCGTCGAGGCCGTGCGCGAGTACGCCCGCGAGGAGGGCTACCACTTCATGGGTCCCGTCTCGGTCGACCTGCGCGTCGACAACTCACTGCGCGCCGGGCACTTCGGGATCTCGTCGCAGCTCAAGCAGTCCGAACCGGGCAAACGCCCCGGCACGATCGTGATGCCGTCCGGTGACCGCATCGAGCTCACCAAGGACGTCAACCTGATCGGACGGCTCTCCGACTGCGCCGTCATCATCTCCGACGGCAACACCAGCCGTCACCATGCCCAGATCACCCGCTCGGGCAGCGGGTTCGTGATCGCCGACCTCGGCTCGACCAACGGCACGTCGGTCAACGGCGAGCGTCTCGTGGCCGACCATCGCCTCGCCGACGGCGACATCATCACCGTCGGCTCTGTCAGTCTTCGCTTCGAAGCCTCGTGACCCGAACCCTCCCCAGACACCCATGACCGACCAGGTACTCGACGTCCTCAAGCTGGTGCTGCTGGCACTGCTGTACCTGTTCTTCGCCCGCGTGCTGTGGGCCGTGTGGAGCGAGGTCCGGCAACCGGCCAACGCCCGCCACGCCGGCGACCCCGGCGCTTCACCGGCACCGGCGCCCACCCCGGCCGGCGGTGTGCCCGCACCAGCAGGTCGACGCCAGCCCAAGCCCGCCAAGGGCCGTCGCGGCACCCCGGCCCGACTCGTCACGCTCGAGCCCAAGGAGCGGCGCGGCACCGCGTTCGCGCTCGGCGCCACCGTCACGATCGGCCGCGAGACCGACAACACGATCGTGATCACCGGCGACGCCTACATCTCGTCGCACCACGCCACGATCTCGATGGCCGACGGCCACGTCGTCGTCGACGACCTCGGCTCGCGCAACGGCACCTATCTCAACGGGGCCAAGCTCACCCAGCGGCACACCGTGCACACCGGCGACCGCATCCAGGTCGGCTACACGGTACTGGAGGCCCAGTAGTGGCCGTGCTCCGCTGGGGCAGCGCCAGCCACGAGGGTCGGCTGCGGGCACAGAACGAAGACCACGCGCACGCGGGCGAAGGCCTGTTCGTCGTCGCCGACGGCATGGGCGGGCACCTCGCCGGTGAGATCGCGAGCGAGATGGCGGTCGACCGTCTGAACGAACGCCTGCCGATCACCGGCGAGAACACACGCGACGAGCTCGTCGACGCGATCACCGAGGCGAACACCGAGATCTACCAGGGCTCCATCGACGACGCCGACCGGGCCGGCATGGGCACCACCGTCACCGCGATCGCGGTCGTCGTCGATCCGCACGACGGGGAGGCGTTCGCCGTCGCCAACGTCGGCGACTCCCGCAGCTACGTGCTGCGCCACGGCCGCCTCCGACAGCTCACGATCGACCACAGCTTCGTGCAGGAGCTCGTCGCCGAGGGTGCGATCACCCGCGACGAGGCACGCACCCACCCGCGCCGCAACATCGTCACCCGGGCGCTCGGCATCGAGCCGTACGTGCGGGTCGACTCCTGGACGATGCCGATCATCCGTGGCGACCGGTTCGTGCTGTGCAGCGACGGTCTCGTCGACGAGATCACCGACGAGGCGATCACCGAGATCCTGGCCGAGCACACCGACGACCCCGAGGCCGCGGCCCAGGCGCTGGTCGACGCCGCGAACGAGGCGGGCGGTCGAGACAACATCACCGTCGTCGTCGTC
>CAXBAZ010000618.1:0-3100 GCA_963973395.1 uncultured Acidimicrobiaceae bacterium | reverse complement strand
TCGGCATCGCCCTGCTCGTGGTCGGCGTGCTGCTCGGTCTCGCGGTGTACCTCGATCTCGCCGGGCCGCTCGGTCGCGGGGTCGAGACGTTCGTGGGCTGGTTCGTCGGCCTCGGGCGTTTCGTGTTGCCGGTGGTGCTGGTGTCAGCAGGGGTCGCGCTCGTCAAGAAGGGACAGTCGTCGAGCCCGACGCGGCTCGTGATCGGCTGGGGACTGATCGGCATGTCCGTGCTCGGATTGCTCCACATCGTCCGCGAGCCGGCATCGTTCACCGACCTCGACGACATCGGTGAAGCAGGGGGATGGGCGGGCGCCGCGCTCGCTGCGCCGCTCGAGGCGCTGGTCGCCGCGGCCGGAGCGGTCGTCGTGCTGTTCGCCCTCTTCGTGGGTGGTGTCCTGCTCATCACGAGCACGTCGCTCACGACGATGGCCAGCAACACAGGGCGCGGGGTCGGCACGGTCGCCCGCCCGATCGGGCGCGCCGCCAAGAAGGCGATCTCCGACCTGTCGACACTCAGCAGCGACCGGGAGGGAGAACGTCGGAGCGAGCGCCGTTCACGGCGTTCGGCGACCGAAGCGCCGGTTTCCGATCACGGTGGCCGCGCCGTCGCCGGCGAGGCGCTCGCCCCGTCGCTCTACGACGGTGCTGCCGACGACGACGCGTTGTTCGCCGCCCCGTCCAAGCAGGCGCCGACCAAGCGTCGGAAGAAGGCGGTCGCGCAGCAGCCGTCGCTCCCGATCGACGGTGAGCAGGTGGGCGAGTGGGTGCTGCCGCCGCTCAGCTACCTGAAGCAGGCCGGGCAGCAGGCCGTGAACATGGCCGAGATCGAGCGACGCGGGCAGACCCTGCAAGAGTCGCTCGCGCAGCACAACGTCGAGACCGACCTGATCGGCATGACGGTCGGACCGACGGTCACGAGGTACGAACTCGAACTGGGCCCGGGCGTCAAGGTCGCGAAGATCACGAGCCTCCAGAAGGACATCGCGTACGCGATGGCCGCCACCGACGTCCGGATCCTCGCGCCGATCCCGGGTCGTTCGGCGATCGGGGTGGAGGTGCCCAACCACCAGCGTCAACTCGTCGCGCTCGGCGACCTGATGGTGTCCGACGAGGCTGCGCAGGCGACACATCCGCTCGAAGTGGCGGTCGGCAAGGACATCGCCGGCAAGTCCGTGTTCCTCGACATCTCCACGACGCCCCACCTTCTCATCGCCGGCGCGACCGGTGCCGGCAAGTCGAGTGGCATCAACTGCATCATCACGTCGCTGCTGATGCGCACGACACCCGACCAGGTGCGGCTCATCCTCATCGACCCGAAACAGGTCGAGATGGGCCAGTACCAGCGCCTTCCGCATCTGCTGACGCAACCGGTGACCAATCCCAAGAAGGCCGCCAACGCACTCGGGTGGGCGGTCAAGGAGATGGAGCGGCGCTACGACGTGCTGAGCGAGGTGGGGTACCGCGACATCACCGGGTACAACGCGGCGTTCGAACGCAACGAGATCGAACCGCCGCCCGGTGTCCACCCGGACGACTCCCCGTACGAGCACATGCCGTTCATCGTGGTGGTCGTCGACGAACTCAACGACCTGATGATGGTGGCGGCACGCGACGTCGAGGAGTCGATCACCCGCATCGCCCAGAAGGCGCGCGCGGTCGGCATCCACCTGATCATCGCCACCCAGCGGCCGTCGGTCAACGTGATCACCGGCGTCATCAAGGCCAACGTTCCCGCCCGCATGGCGTTCGCGGTGTCGTCGCTCACCGACTCGCGGGTGATCCTCGACCAGCCGGGCGCCGAGAAGCTCGTCGGGAAGGGCGACATGTTGCTGCTACCCGGCAACTCGTCGGTGCCCAACCGCATCCAGGGTTCGTTCGTCGGGGAGGACGAGGTCCGCAAGATCGTCCAGCACTGGCGCCAACAGTCCCCCGAACCCACCTACACCTCCGAGGTCGAGGGTGATTCCGAACCGACGCCCGGTACCAGCGGTGGGCCGATGCAGCAGATGTCGCTCGACGCGGCTCCCTCCGGCGGAGTCGGCGGGACGATGGGTCTCGACGTCACGTCGGATGCCAACTCGTTCTCGGCCGGCGACGACGACGAGGACGCGGTGATGATGCGCCAGGCGATGGAGCTCGTCGTCCGGAGTCAGCTGGGATCGACCTCGATGCTCCAGCGCAAGCTCAAGGTCGGGTTCGCGCGCGCCGGTCGCATCATGGATCTGCTCGAGACGCGCGGTGTGGTCGGGCCGTCCGAGGGGTCGAAGGCTCGCGAGGTGCTGATGACTGTCGAGGAGTTCGAGCTCCTCCAGCAGAACGGACAATTGTGACGACCGCTGGGTCGTCCCGTCCACGTTTGACGCGTCAGCAGTAGGGAAAATCTCGGTCATGCCGGAACAGGTCGGAACGGACGACGGCTTGGGTGCACGTGTGCGGCTGCGGTCGGTGGCGGAGCTGTCGGTGATGCGACGTCTGATCCACGACGAGTTGTCCGGTGCCGGCGTCGACTCTTCCAAGATCGCCGACGTCGTGCTGGTCGCGTCGGAGCTCACCACGAACGCGTTCGACGCCGCGCAACCGGGTTCGTCGGTGGTGGTCCGGGTGCGGGTCGGCAGGCCCAACGCCGAGGCCAACCGCTACATCGAGATCGACGTCGACAACGTCGGCGATCCTGTCGAGGGCAGCCTGGCTCCGCGCCCCGAACAGATGAGTGAGCGGACCTCGCTCAGCGGCCGGGGCCTCCCCATCGCCGCCACGCTCGGTCATGTCGTGGTCGAGGGGCGGATCGGCGGCACCCGGGCGATCTTCCGGACCTCGACCGACGTCTGAGGACCGTCCGGTACGAGCCCGATGACCGGAGGGGGTCAGACCCCGTCCGGCCCGACCGGTCAGGCCTCGTGGACGCACTCGCCGGCCAGCCAGGTCTGGTCGACGTGGGCATCGGACACTTCGTTGCCGGCGACAGCGGTGATGTCGCGGTCGAGCACGACCAGGTCGGCGGCCTGTCCGACGGCGATCCGGCCCTCGTCGTCGTCGAACGCCTGATAGGCGCTGCCCTCCGTGTACGCCTGGATCGCCTGCAGGATCGGGAGTCGCTCCT
>CAXBAZ010000617.1:0-3111 GCA_963973395.1 uncultured Acidimicrobiaceae bacterium | reverse complement strand
CCGACCGGTTCGACCGCTCCGAAGCCCTGGCATCCAAACGCGAGTTCACGAGTGCGCTCGGCTTCGCCGGCGACGACCCGATCGTCGTGTGCTCCACCGGCATCGGCGGGCCGTCCACGTCGATCGCCGTCGAGGAGCTCGCACAACTCGGCGTGCGGACGTTCCTGCGGGTCGGCACGACCGGCGCGATCCAGGACGACATCGCGGTCGGCGACGTGATCGTCACCACCGGTGCGGTGCGACTCGACGGTGCCAGCCAGCACTTCGCGCCGCTCGAGTACCCGGCCGTCGCCCATTTCGACTGCACGAACGCCCTCGTCGCGGCGGCCGACGGGCTCGGCATCACGCGCCACGTGGGGGTGACGGCGTCGTCGGACACGTTCTACCCCGGACAGGAGCGGTACGACACCGTCTCCGGCTACGTCAACCGTCGGTTCGCCGGCAGCCGGGACGAATGGGCCGCACTGCACGTGCTCAACTACGAGATGGAGGGGGCCACCCTGTTCACGATGTGCGCCGCCAACGGCTGGCGGGCCGGCATGGTGGCCGGCGTGCTGGTCAACCGGACCGCCCAGGAGATTCCGGACGCGAGTGTGCACGACATGGTCGAGGAGGCCGCGGTCGGGGTGGTCACGACGGCCGCCCGCACGCTGGCCGCCGACTGAACCCCGCCGCTCGTTTCAGGGGGTGACGCCCGCGTCGAGCAGGAACTCGAGCGTCCGGCCGAGCGCGATCGCTGCCGACGACGGATGGTGCGACGCCCTCGCGTCGCAGCTGAATCCGTGTTCGGCGCCGGGGTACAGGTGGACGGGCACGTCGGGATGTGCCTCTGCCACTCGTTGCACGCCGTCGAGCGGGATCGCGTGGTCGAGCTCGCCGAAGTGCAGCATCGTCGGCACCTTCGGTTGCCGGTCGATCAGACCGATGATCTGTCCGCCGTAGTACCCGACCGCGGCCTGGATCGGGAGTTGGTCGGCCGCCAGCCACGCCACGCTGCCGCCGAAGCAGTAGCCGATCACTGCGACCGGCCCGGTCGTCGCCACGGCATCGACCGCCGCCGCCACGTCGCGGAGCGCCGGCTCGAACGCGATCTGCGATGCGATCCCCCGCCCTCGACCGATGCCCGCCTCGTCGTATCCGAGCTCGACCCCGCGCTCGACCCGGTCGAACAGCGCCGGTGCGATCGTCCGGTATCCGAACGACGCGTACCGATCGACCACCGATCGGATGTGGGCATTGACACCGAAGATCTCCTGCACGATCACGACCGCGGCGGCCGCTCCGTCGGGGTGCACCTCGTAGGCGTCGAACTCGTGATCGTCCGCTGCGGTCAGCCGCATGGGTTCCTCCTGCGTCGGGTGACACGTGCCCGGCGGCCGGTCGGCCGCGTCGTGGCCAGCATGGCACACCGGTGGCCGCGTCCGGCCGGCTCCGAGGCGGGTCGGCCGGCGGGCCTACGATCGTCTCCATGTCCCAGACCGAACCGCCCTTCCGCGCCGACCACGTCGGCAGCCTGCTCCGCCCGCCTGCGATTCTCACCGCGCGGGCCGATCGTGCCGCCGGCAGGATCGACGCCGCAGCACTCCGCGAGGTCGAGGACCGCGAGATCGCGGAGATGATCCCGAAGCTCGCGGACACCGGGATCCGCAGCATGACCGACGGCGAGTTCCGGCGAGAGTGGTTCCATCTCGACTTCCTCGAGCAGCTCGGCGGCATCACGATCGAGGGCAAGATCGCGTCGACCTCCGACTCCGAAGAGACCGTTCACATGGCGCCGCCGCGGATCACCGTGACCGGTGCGCTCGCACACGACCACCCGATCCAGGTCGCCGACCTCGAGTTCGTGGCCCGACACTCTCCGACCGGCACGATGCCCAAGGTGACGATCCCGTCGCCGACGATGGCGCACTTCCGGGGCGGTCGCGGCGGCATCGACATCCAGGCCTATCCCGACCTCGATCCGTTCTTCGACGACCTCGCCCGGGTCTACCGGGAGGAGATCGCCGCCCTGTACGACGCCGGTTGCCGGTATCTCCAGCTCGACGACACGAACCTCGCCTACCTCTGCGACCCCGGCATGCGGCAGGGGGCGGTCGACCGTGGTGACGACCCCGACGAACTGCCCCGCACGTATGCGGCGCTGATCAACGCCGCGCTCGCCGGCCGGCCCGACGACCTCACCGTCGGCATCCACCTGTGTCGCGGCAACTTCCGGAGCACGTTCTTCGCGAGCGGCGGCTACGAACCCGTCGCCGAGGTGCTGTTCAGCGAACTCGACGTCGACGCCTACTTCCTCGAGTACGACGACGAGCGCTCGGGCGACTTCGCGCCGCTCCGCTTCGTGCCGTCACACAAGACCGTGGTGCTCGGGCTGGTCACCTCGAAGTTCCCCGAGCTCGAGCCGGCCGACGAGCTGCGGGCCCGCATCGACGAGGCGTCGGTGTACGTGGCCCTCGACCAGCTCTGTCTCAGCCCGCAGTGCGGGTTTTCCTCCACCGTCCACGGCAACGTGATGACCGAGGAGCAGCAGTGGGCCAAACTGCGCCACGTCGTGGAGGTCGCCGAGACCGTCTGGCGGTGACGGGCGCAGTCAGCTCTCCACGGAGATTCAGCTCTCCCAGGAGATGATGTCGTCGAGGTTCCGCGGGATCTCCATCCACGTCCGACCGGCCTGCAGCGGCAGTGGGTTGAGGTCGT
The DNA here is from genome assembly GCA_963973395.1 of uncultured Acidimicrobiaceae bacterium. GTDB lineage: Bacteria > Actinomycetota > Acidimicrobiia > Acidimicrobiales > Ilumatobacteraceae > Ilumatobacter. The sequence continues at coordinate 414 of CAXBAZ010000617.1, read as the reverse complement.
CGAAGTTGTCGAAGAACTGGAACGGGTCCTCCGGCATGAACCTCAGCCACTCGCCTTCCTGCACGAGCCCGTTCGTGAACACGTACACCGGGTTCGAACCGAGCACTTGGGCATCGGGGTTGCCGTCGAACTGGTTGCGACCGTAGTCGGCCAGCATCACGACGACGTTCTTGGCCCACACGGGCTCGACGCCGTCGGCGGTCTCGGTGGTGTGCTCGCGGCCGTTCTGGGTGCGGTAGTAGCCATCGGTCTCCTCGTCGTACTCCCACACGACGTCGAGACTGTCCATCGTGACCTCGATCCGGGTCGCGGGTTCCCCGGTCAGCTCCTCACCCTCGCGGACGTAGGGAAAGACCGGGTTCGGCCGTCCGGCCTCGTCGGTGGTCTGGGCCCACAGGGCCTCCGAGCTGGAGA
>CAXBAZ010000616.1:0-3118 GCA_963973395.1 uncultured Acidimicrobiaceae bacterium | reverse complement strand
CAAGCGGGTCCGGGTCCGTTCCGAACGACTCGTGAGCCTCGAGCACCGCCACCTCGCGGTGATGCACATGGAGCTCACGCTGCTCGATCAATCGGCGCCGATCGTCATCTCGTCGCAGCTCCTGAACCGCCAGGACGGCGAGGACGAGTACCACGTCCGCAGCGCCGCGCTCGGCGAGGGCAGGGACCCCCGCCAGGCCAGCAAGTTCGATCGCCGCGTGCTCGAACCGAAGCACGGTCGCCACAGCGACGAGGACGACCCCGCCGGCGGTCAGGTCGCGCTCGGCTACCAGTGCGCCAGCAGCGGGATGACGATCGCGGCCGCGTACCGGCACCAGGTCGACACGGCGTGCGAGTACGAGGTCGACACCCAGATCGACCGCGACCTCGCGAAGACCGTCTTCACCTTCGACGCCCACGCCGACGAGACGATCCGCCTCACCAAGTTCGTCGCGTACCACACGTCACGCGGCGTCCCGACCCAGGAGCTCGCCGACCGCTGCACCCGCACCCTCGACCGCGCGCGCAGCGAAGGCCGCGTCCGGATCTACGCCGATCAGCGGGCCTGGCTCGACGAGTTCTGGGCGAACAGCGACGTCGAGATCGGCGGCGACGCCGGCGCCCAGCAGGCGATCCGCTGGAACCTGTTCCAGCTCGCCCAGGCCTCGGCGCGGACGCACGAGCAGGGCATCGCCGCGAAGGCGGTGACCGCCGGCGGGTACGACGGACACTATTTCTGGGACACCGAGGTGTACGTGCTGCCGTTCCTCGCGTACACGAACCCCGAGGCGGCACGGAAGCTGCTGCGGTTCCGATTCCACATGCTCGACGCCGCTCGGGGGCGGGCGACCGAGCTCAGCCAGCGCGGCGCGCTCTACCCGTGGCGAACGATCAACGGCGAGGAGGCCTCGGCGTACTACGCGGCGGGCACCGCGCAGTATCACATCAACGCCGCCATCGTGTACGCCCTCGAGAAGTACCTGAACGCCAGCGGCGACGTCGACTTCCTCGCGCACGAGGGCGCCGAGATCCTCGTCGAGACGGCCCGGCTCTACGAAGACCTGGGCTTCTACGCGACCAACGGCGCAGAGAAGTTCCACATCCACGGCGTCACGGGTCCCGACGAGTACACGACCGTCGTCAACGACAACCTCTACACCAACGTGATGGCCCGCTTCACGATGCGCTACGCGGCACGATCGATCGCGTTCCTCCGCGAGTGGAATCCCGACGCGTACGCGGCGGTCGCCCGGCGGACCGGCCTCGACGAGACCGAGATCGCCGCTTGGCACCGGGCGTGCGACGCGATGTTCGTCCCCTACGACTCCGATCTCGGGATCCATCCCCAGGACGCGAGCTTCCTCGAACGTGAGCGGTGGGACTTCGCCGGCACGCCACCCGAGCGCTACCCGCTGCTGCTCCACTTCCACCCGCACGTGATCTACCGGCACCAGGTGTTGAAGCAGGCCGACGTCGTGCTCGCCATGTACCTGCGCGGCGAGCACTTCGACGTCGAGGCGAAGCGCCGGAACTTCGACTACTACGACCCGATCACGACCGGAGACTCGTCGCTGTCCGCGTGTGTCCAGTCGATCGTCGCAGCAGAGGTCGGCTACGAGGACCTGGCCCTCGACTACTTCAACCAATCGCTCTACCTCGATCTCGCCGACACCCACGGCAACACGTCCGACGGTGTGCACGTCGCCAACGCCGGCGGGGTGTGGGCCGGCCTCGTGTACGGGTTCGCCGGGCTCGTCGACACGGGCGTCCACCTCGAGTTCCGGCCCCGGATACCGGGCACCTGGAGCTCGCTGGCGTTCCCCCTCCGCCGGCACGGCAGTTCGCTCCGGGTCACGATCGATCACGAACGCTCGACCGTCGAGGTGATCGACGGTCCGCCCGTGCCGGTCCGCATGACCGACGGCACGATCGTCGCGATCGAAGCCGGCTGCGTCGAACGCCTCCGCTGACGCCCCGTATCGGGTGCGCCGGGTTGGGTTCGCCCGGTTACCGATCGGTACGATCGCGCCCATGACCAATGCTCTGGGATTCGACGGCAAGGTAGCGATCATCACCGGTTCGGGCGGTGGTCTCGGCCGCGAGCACGCGCTGATGATGGCCTCCCGCGGCGCTCTGGTGGTCGTCAACGACCTCGGCGGTGCGGTCGACGGCACCGGCAGCGACAAGGGCGCCGCCGAGCGCGTCGTCGACGAGATCCGTGACGCCGGCGGCGAGGCCGTCGCCGACACCAACTCGGTCTCCACCGCCGAAGGCGGCGCGGCGATCGTGCAGACCGCACTCGACGCGTTCGGCCGGGTCGACATCGTGGTGAACAACGCCGGCATCCTCCGCGACAAGTCGTTCCACAACATGACGCCCGACCTCTGGTCGCCGGTGGTCGACGTGCACCTGAACGGGGCTTACTTCGTCACCTCGGCGGCCTGGCCCCACATGCGCGAGCAGAACTACGGCCGGGTGATCAGCACCGCATCGGGCGCCGGCATCTTCGGCAACTTCGGTCAGGCCAACTACGGCGCGGCCAAGATGGCACTCGTCGGCTTCACGCGGGTACTCGCCGTCGAGGGCGCCTCGAAGAACATCAAGGCGAACGTGATCGCACCGGTCGCCAAGACCCGCATGACCGAAGACCTGCTCGGCCCGCTCGGCGACCGGGTCGAACCGCGGTTCGTCTCGCCGATCGTGACCTACCTCGCACACGAGAGCTGCGAGCCGACCGGACGCGTGTTCTCGGTCGCCGGCGGACGCGTCGCGGAGATCTTCATCGGTGAGGGGCCGGGGTACACCGACGCCGACCTGTCGCCCGAGTCGATCGCCGAGAACTGGGACGCCGTGACGAACCGGGAGGGGTACGAGGTCCCCACCCAGATGGCCGACGAGATCGGAATGTACCTCGAGCATCTGTCCTGAGGTCCGGTCTGCCATCATGGGCCGTATGGAGCACGAGCAGTCCACGGGCGACGGGTCAGCCGAGAGCGGGCGGTCCGGCCCGCCGTGGAAGTTGGTGGCGTTGCTGGTCGTCGTCGCCGGACTCGCGACGTTCTTCTTCCAGAACGGTCAGACGAGCGAGGTGAACTTCCTGTGGCTCGACGGCAGTTGGC
>CAXBAZ010000615.1:0-3119 GCA_963973395.1 uncultured Acidimicrobiaceae bacterium | reverse complement strand
CTGTTTGACAAAGCGTATTCGAGAGGGATGGGAGCGGCGTGGCTGCTCGGTCGACCCGTGAAGTGCACGCTGTCGCGTGAGGAGAGCTTCCGGATGCATGCCAAGCGGCATCCGATCCGCCTCGAGTACGAAGCCGGTTGCGACACCGATGGCCGTCTCACCGCGCTGCGGGTGCGTGGCATCGGCGACTCGGGTGCATACGCGAGCGTCGGCATGAAGGTGCTCGAGCGGGCGGCGGGGCACGCGTGTGGCCCGTATCGGTGGGACGCGATCGACATCGAGACCACCGCTGTGCGCACCAACAACCTCGTGTGCGGCGCGTTCCGCGGTTTCGGTGCGAACCAGGCTCAGTTCGCGATGGAGGGTGTGCTCGACCGCCTCGCCGCGCAGGTCGGCATCTCCGGCTGGGAGATCCGCAAGCGCAACGTGATCAAGCCCGGCGACGTGTGGGGCCCGGGCCAGATCATGGACGACGGTGCAGCCGGGGCCGAGGCATGCCTCGACGAGATCAAGGGGGTCTACGACGAGGCACGTGACGCCGGCCACGCCGTCGGGCTCGGGCTGGGGCTCAAGAACTCCGGACTCGGCAACGGGTTCCGCGAACAGTGCGGCGCCGTCGTCCGGTTCCACTCCAGCGATGACCGGGTCGAGGTCCGGCACGGCTGGACCGAGATGGGCCAGGGCGTACACACCGTCGCCCTGCAGGTCGCGGCCGAGGAGCTCGGGATCGACCCGGCCCGGATCGACGTGGTCGTCGACACGACCCGTGAGCTCGGCTTCGGTCAGACGACCGGGTCACGGGGCACACTGATGGCGGCAGGATCCGTGCAGCAAGCGTGTCAGGCGGCGCTGGCTGCCGGCTGTGCGCCCGACGTCGACCACACCGGCGAGTACGTGGTCGACTGGACGCAGAAGCTCGGCGACCCGAACGTGCCCAATCCGACCATCCACTCGTGTTTCAGCTTCGCGGCCCAGATGGCGGTGGCCAACCGGGAGACCGGTGCCGTCGAGCGTGTCGTGGCCGTGCACGACGTCGGGCGGGCGGTCAACCCGATGCTGGTCGAGGGCCAGATCGAGGGCAGCGTGCACATGGGGCTCGGCTACGCCCTGACCGAGGAGTTCCCGACCGACCCGGAGACCGGCTTCCCGACGAACATGACGCTGCGGTCGCTCGGCATCCTGCGGGCCAAGGACGTGCCCGACATCGAGGTACGCATCGTCGAGGTGCCCCAGCCGCGCTCGCCGTACGGCATCAAGGGCGTCGGCGAGATCGGACTCGTCCCGACGGCACCGGCCGTCGCCGCCGCGCTGCGAGAGGTCGACGGCGACTGGCGCACCGTCCTGCCGATGAAGCCGAACGACTGACTCACGCCGGCACGCCGGGGCGTGAGCGCGATCGAGCAGAACAACGCTGGTCCGATCGCTCGCGACGAGCGGCAGCTCGATCGTTGCGTCGGTAGCGGCGTCTGACCACCAACCGGGCCGGTCGGCCTTCGAACGGGTCAGGTCCACGGATTGATGACGTCGACTTCCTCGAAACGCTGGAAGTCCTCGAGGTCTCGAGTCACCACGGTCATGGCGTGGACCAATGCGCTCGCACCGATGACAGCCATGGGCATCCGGACGATGTGTTCGGTGACCGAGCGAGAGGCACTGCGCGTCGCACCTGCTCGCGTGACCGATCAGGCCGCGCGGGACGACTCGACCGTGGGTGCGACGAGGTCGCCGAGGCGCGAGAGCACCGTGCCGACGGGGAAGGTCGCGCAGATCTCGTCGATCTGGGCGATGTGTTCGTCGATCATGCGCTCGGCCGCCCACACGGGATCGTCGACGTCGTGGTCGCCGGCGGCTCGTCGGGCTTCGATCGCCTGCACCATGTCGTCGATCCAGCCGATCTCGTCGAGCAGCCCGTGGATCGCCCGCCGAAGCTCTGCCCGGTCGAGATTGGGCCGTTCGGCGACCTCGGCCAGCGCGGAGAACCCGACGGTCGACAACCCGGCCCACGACCGGTTGCACCGGCAACGCTCGGGTTCGGAGCACTCGAGCAGCACCGGCGAGACCAGCTCACCGTCGACGGCGTGACCCGGTTGGTGCTCGTGCACCCGACGCTGCTGGTTGACGGCGATCAACACCTTCATGACGTTCTCCCTTCGAACTGCCGCAGCGTGACAGCAGGGTGTCACAGCGGGCCGAGGGCCCATCTCCGGCTGCCCGTCGGGATCGGTCAGGCGCGCAGGCGTCTCCAGCGGGCTTCGATGTCGGCCGGGTCGAACGGTGACAGGCGATCGGTGGCGATCAGGTTGATGTTCGCCCGCACGATCGCCTGGTTCGCGTCACGGACCCGGCTGCGGAGATCGTCGATCGTCACCGCCCGCCAGAAGCCGACCCGGGCAGCGGCGGCCGCCGTCTCGGCGACCTTGCGGCGGTCGTGGCTCAGCTCGCGACGCGTGAACTGATCGGCCCACCACCCCTGGCCGCGATGGGTGTCGAGGTCGAGCTCCCGGCCGTTGAGCTCGGGCGTGTCGAGTTCGCCGCCGGCCGCCGCGTTCGCGAGCCGCTCCTCGACGGACCGTTCGATCCAGCTCATGCCGACACGCTATTCGCGTCGATCGAACGGGTCCAGCGCGTCCAGGATCTCGGCCACGTCCGCGTCGGCGGAGAGGTACGCGGTCGGACCGTTCGGCGCCCCGTACCAGGGCGACGGCGGTGCCGCCTCGAACACCAGCTCGCACGGCACATCGTCGATCTCGACTTCGAGGCGGGTCCCGAACCGCAGCGTGCGCGACCGAACCTTCGCAGTCGGCGTCACCGGGCGCGCCGACCGCCACGACGTCGCCGGGAACGACCTCGACGACCGGCGGGGTCGACGAGAGGGCGGAGAGCGGGACGCCGTCCACAGTGGTCAGCGCGTCGATCAGGCACGCCACCGACGACGTGGCGCCAATCACCACGGCGCCGGCGGTGGCGACGACGTCGAGGTCGTCGCCGTCACACGGCGTCGTGGCCGCGTCATTCGGGTAGAGCGCGGTCAACCACCATCCACACGTCACCAGTGCGCTCGGCACCACGACCGAGGTGTCGCCGATGCCGACCTGCACGGCGGCGACGAGCGCCGGATC
>CAXBAZ010000614.1:0-3119 GCA_963973395.1 uncultured Acidimicrobiaceae bacterium | reverse complement strand
GGAGGTGTTGTCCCGGCAGGATGAGACTGGTGATCGTGAGATCGTTGATTCGCAGCAGTGATGCGACGCTGATGTCGTAGCGGTTGGCGATGCGGTAAAGGCTGTCACCGGACTGGACTTCGTAGCTGTTGCCGTCGACGATTCCGAACGCATCGGCGACCGTTGGGGTAGCGATCAGGGTGGCGCTGACTGCGCAAGCGGCGAGGACTCGGCGGAAGATCATGTTCCCCTTGTCGGCTCGTGGTCGTCAGAACTTGACGATTTATTGCCGATCGACGGGTTGCAACGTGCACTGAGCCTTGTTCCACGTGCGTCGCCCTGACAGACAGGCCTGCTGCGCCCGCATCGCCACGATGCATCGCCTCGCAAGCTGTGCGGTCACTGTGCATGACTTCGGTACTTTTCCAAGGACTCGACGAGGCGCCGCGGCGTGTCGCGTCGCCGGCTGTGGGCGAGCGTGCAGTTCAGTCGTCGACGGCGGGCCCTCCGGACTCGATCCGGTTGAGTCCGCTCACAGGCGTTTGCGATGACCGAGTCGTGGGTAAGGGCACGGAAACCCCGACGCGGTGTAGTAGAGCGCAAAGAGCCGACCTATCGAGGAAGCCATTGAATCCGAGATCCACGTAGCCGGCGGGTGGACGTGGCCGGGGTACACCAGCAAACGACACAAGCGCAATCAAGAACAGGAAGGTGAGACCCATGACGGATGAAAGTCCTCGTGACAACGGCAACGCAATCCACTCCGATGTGGATCAAGACGACCGCAACGCGAGCCACTCCGATACGGAACAGGATCACGGTGAGGGAGACCACTCCGATATGGAGTGGAAGATGTATCTCCGATTCGGCGCTATGATCCTCACGTCGATGGTGTTGATGTACTGGGCGATGTTCGCCAGCTCCTATGAATGGAGCCACGTCCGGTACAGCCAGAGTCGCGTCTACATGGCGCTCGTCATGGGCGGAACCATGGGGCTCGTGATGCTCGGCTTCATGCTGAACATGTACCGCAACATGAAGGTGAACATCGCCATCGTCGTTGCCAGCGTGCTGCTGCTGGGTCTCGGGATCACCCTCGATCGGAGCCAAACGGGCGTCGACGACGTCACGTTCATGCGGGCCATGATCCCGCACCACTCACTCGCCATCACCCGCGCCGAGCGGTTCGCCGTCGACGACGTCCGCGTCTGCGAACTCGCTGTCGCCATCAGCGAGGCACAGCGCCGGGAGATCGACGAGATGGACTGGCTGATCGAGGACATCAACGAGAACGGTGCTGCGTCGACCTTGGAAGAAGCACGGGAACGTCCGGTCCCCAAGTACGAGGTCGACGCCGACCTCGTCTGCAACCCGGACTGACCGGTCCCCGACCTTGACGCTCGATCGAGGAGCGAACCGACATGACGAACACAGACCATGAGGCGCCGATGGACCATAGGGACCTAGGCGGTTCCGGGTACGACGTCGAGGGGTACGTCGTCGACTTGGCCTGCCTGCGCCGCTACCCTCCGGCCGAGTACCGCGAACGGGCCCGCCGGCACGCGACCAACTGTGCACTCATGGGGCACTGCGTCGAGAGCGGCTACGGCCTCGTCGACGAAGCAGGCCGCCTACACCTGCTCGATAGCAACGCCACGCCCCACGTAGTCGGCCGCCTCACTGAAGGCGAGCCACGCCACGGCGTCATCCTCCGAGCCGACCGCAATGAGCGCGACGGCGAGATCGTCACCAGCGGCGTGACCGAAATGGACCGAGCCACCGACTGATGCAGGAGAAGAAAGCACGCCGGGACATGAACCGGCACCGATCAAGGGACATCCGCTGCACCGAAACGCGACCCAGCACCTACGCAATAGGGGGAAACATCAGCCCAAAGATGCGCGAAGCGATGCCCGGGTTCCGCTCGATGATGCTGCGTCAATCCATCCGGCTTCAACCACGGGAGACCAGTGACGGGCGACGCTCCAAAATGCGTACCCGTCATCGCCCATCCACCAACATCGGTCGGCGGAACCGGACGGTGGCCGTACAGGTTGATGGGGTTGGGCGGACGCGAGTGGCGCCGTGCTGAACGGAGAAGGGTGGCAGCCGTGACGGTGGTCCTCGTCTCCATCGGTGTGCTGTTGCTGTTGGTGGCGCTGCTCGACGTGGTGTGGACCACCGTGGCGGCCGGCAGCGGTGCCGCACCGCTCAGCAGCCGGTTATCCCGGACCCTCTGGCGGGCGGCGCTCAGCTTGCACCGGGCGCGATCCTCACACTCGTTCTTGAGCGCCGCCGGCGTACTGATCGTGCTCTCCGTACTTCTGACTTGGATCGCCCTCGTCCTCACGGGATGGCTGACGATCTTTTCTTCGGCCGACGGCGCCGTACGAGCATCCAGCACGGGTACGCCGGGCGACTCCATCGACCGGGTGTACTTCACGGGGTACACCGTCTTCACGCTTGGCCTCGGCGACTACGTGCCAGGAGATGGCGTCTGGCAGCTGGCGACGGTGCTTGCGACAGGTTCGGGTTTGATGCTGGTCACCTTGTCGATCACCTATCTGGTCCCCGTCGCATCCGCTGTCGTCCAGCGCCGGCAGCTCGCAAGCCAAATCGCTGGACTCGGCGGCTCCGGCCACGAGGTCGTCATCAACGGATGGACCGGCACGGACTTCGGGGCGCTCGGCCAGAACCTGTCGATGTTGGTGCCCACACTCCACACGGTCCGACTCCAGCATCTCACGTATCCGGTGCTGCACTTCTTCCACAGCCAGTCTCGACTCGATGCCGCAGCGATCCGTCTGACGTGCCTCGCCCACGCAGTCGAGCTCCTCCGGTACGGCGTTGCCGGGCACGTTCGGCCCCGACGAACAAACCCTGGGTGCCGTCGAGGCGGCGCTCGACGAGTTCCTCGCCACGATGGATGGGGTCCACATCTCCGATGATGTCGAACCGGTGCCGGTCGCTGTCCTGTCGCCCATCGAGGAGGCCGGGATTCCTGTTGACCGCTCGGCGTACGAAGCAGCGCGAGCCGATAGCGAAACCCGCCGACGCCGACTCGCCAGCTATCTGCACGACGATGGTTGGATGGTGGATGACGTCCCCACCGGCTGCACGTCGACGTCGAATGATCAGCG
>CAXBAZ010000613.1:0-3120 GCA_963973395.1 uncultured Acidimicrobiaceae bacterium | reverse complement strand
GCCCGAGATCGCTCCGACGACGGCGGTGCCACGCCGGCGGCCCCGGGGGTTGGGCACGATGTCTCCGAGCGCCCGTTCGACGATCGCCGAACTCCGGTGTTCGACCCAGATCGACAGCTCACCACGATGCCACGCTTCGCCGATCGCCTGGAGGGGCGGCACGAGCACCTCCTGGACCAACTCGACGACGGGAGTGCCCTCGTCGTGGAGTCGGCGGATCGTCATGCGCGCCATCACCTCGTCGCCGTCGACGAGCAACCGCTGGAGCCGTTCGGCGGCGCGGTGGAGTCGCGCGCTGCTCGGCGGGGGTACGGATCGCGGTGTCGAACGCTCACGTGCGAGGTCGGCGAGATCGTCGCGGTCGACGACGTACTTGCCGTGCAGGCGCTGGGCGGGCAACCGACCCGACCTGACCCAACGGTAAGCGGTCTGGTAGTGCACCCCGAGCTCGTCGGCGGCCGACTGCAGGTCGAGCGACTGCGGTTCGAGCGACGGTGTCGCCGCTGGTGCCGCCCGGGTCGACTCGTCGCGTGCCATGTCGTCGAGTGTAGGGCGCTGCGACAAAATCGTACTGAGCCGCGCTAAATACGACTGAATTACGCTAAATTGGTGATCACCCCCCACGTGACGTGGCGCCCGGGCTTCTTCACAACACCTCCTCCCTGGCACCGCCGGGGCGCCACGTCACACGATCGAAAGCCTCCGCATGATCGACGCCTCCATGATGTCGGTGCCGACCGAGCGGGGCGACCGCCGTTCGCAGGACTCGCCCCCGCTCAGGGCACGTGACCTCCGCCCGCTCGAGCAGGCGGTCGCCGATGGCGACCACCTCGCCGTCCTGCACCTGGCGAGCGACGTCGCACTCGCGGCCCGGCACACGCTGGGCGACCGCGAGCTGTTCGAACACCTCGATGCTCTGATCGATGCCGGCGGCGCAGGAGCGCTGGCGGCGATCGAGATCGTGGGGGCTCTGATCGGGGACGAGGCCGATGCCCGACTCGTCGAGCACCTTCACGGCGAGCGACAGCTGCTGCGCCGCCATGCCGGCTGGCGGCTGAGACTGCGGATGCCGGTCCCGCGGGCGATCCCGGCCCTCGTCCACGAGCTCGGCCGCGGCGGCATCGACACGTTCCACGCCCACCGGACGCTGCGCCGGTGGGCGCGTTCGGCCCCCGCCCCGGTACTCCGCGCGCTGACCACCACGCTGGCGGTGACCGATGACCCCGCTGAACGGGCGCGATTGGTCGACCTGATCGGGGCGATCGACGACCGTGGCACCGACGCCTACCTCGTCGACCTCGCCGTCGACCCGTACGAGCCCGACGCCGCACGGATCGCTGCGGTCGGTGCACTCGCCGAACGGCCGAGTGGCCTCGTCGACGCCGCGCTCGCCGCCCTCGTCCGCACGGACGACCCGATCGCTGCTCACGCCGCCTTCGCACTCCAGCGCGTCGCCGTCAGGTCATGCTCCACCGCTCGCGGGATGCACGTGGCACAGCTGGTCCTCGCCGAAGGTCTCGACGGGCAACTCAGCCGCGGCGGCCGGGGTGAGACGGGCGGTGTCGCGAGCCTTCTCGTCTCGCTCGGCGAGGCACTCGGCAACCATCCGCGGATCGGACACGTCACGACGATCGGACGTGGCACGTTGACCGATGCGATGGTCGGCCGTCTCTCCGACGACGGGCCCTGGTCGTACGGCACCATTCCCCTCGGTGACGCCACACGGCCGGTCGCGGGCGCCGCCGATGCCTGGGAACACGTGCCGGCGGTCGAACGAGGGCTGCGGCGTGCCCTCCGCAGCGCCGGGCGGATCGATCTGCTGCACCTCCGCATGGCCGACGTCGGCACCCTGATCGGCGCCGAGGTCGCCACCGCAGCCGGCATCGCCACCTGCTTCAGTCTGGCTCCCGACCCGCACAACGTGATCCACTCGCTGCAGCGTCGGGGCGAACTCGACGACGACCGGTTCGAACAGCTCGACCTCGATCAGCAGGTCTGGCTCCGCGCCCGCCTCGTGGAGCGGCTGGGACGGCAGGCCGATCGCGTCGCCCTGTTCCCGCGGGCCACCTCGATCCCGTTCCTCGACGCGATCGTGGGCGACGACACCGGATCGACACGCCGGACCGCGGTCGTCGCCGAGGGCATCGACATCGCGAACCTCCGGCACGCGGAGCGAGAATCCGACGTCCGGACGCCTGCGGTGGTGCGAGAACTCGACGAACACATCGTCGCCGACCGTCGCGGTCGACCGTTGCTGATCAGCGTCGGCCGCCTGCACCCGGTGAAAGGTATGGACCGTGTGGTCGACGCGTGGGCCGGCGACGATCGGCTCCGCGAGCTGTGCAACCTGGTCATCGTCGGCGGTGACCTGGATCGACCGTCGCCGACCGAGCGGTCCGTGCTCGACGGGATCGGAGCGACGCTCGATCGCCATCCGGCGGCGCGCGACGGCCTCGTCCTGCTCGGCGGGCGGCCGCACGCGGACATCGCCCGCCTGCTGGTGAGCGCCCGACGCGGGTACGGCGACGGGTGGACGCCCGGTGGGATCTACGTCGACGGCGCCATGAAGGAGGAGTTCGGGTTGGCGGTGCTGGAGGCGATGGCGGCCGGACTGGTGGTCGTGGCGCCGAGCACGGGTGGACCGGCCACCTATGTCGACCCGCATCACACCGGCGTGCTGGTCGATCCCGGCGCCGACCTCGGAGCAGCGATCGTCCGGGCGTTCGGACTGGTCGACGTGCCCGGCCGTGCCCGACGCGCCCGCTGCGTGGTCGAGTCGCGGTACTCGATCGACACCATGGCGTCGCAACTCGTCGACCTGTATCTCGCGGACGCCGCGTGACGACGTGACCGTCCTGATCCTCAGCCCGGACTTCGCGTCGCACTACCGACCGATGGCAGTGATCGGGCGGGCCGCGGCGTCCGCAGGGGCGCGGGTCGTCGTGGCGACCGGGGACCGACTGCGACCGGCCGTCGAGGCCGACGGGTTCGAGTGGCGCCACCTCCGGCTGGGCGCATCCGGCAACACGGGCATCGTCGAGCGCTCCCCGGCGATCGACCGGTTCCTCGCCGCCACCCGCGCCGGCCCCGTCGCCACGCTGCTCCTCCAGGCGGACGACC
>CAXBAZ010000612.1:0-3122 GCA_963973395.1 uncultured Acidimicrobiaceae bacterium | reverse complement strand
GATCGTCGACTACGTCGGCGTGCGCAGCGACGACGGCGTCGAGTTCGACAACAGCTACGACCGCGGTCAACCGTTCCCCGTACAGCTCGGCACCGGCAGCGTCATCCAAGGGTGGGAGCAGGGCCTGGTCGGTGCCAGGGCCGGCGGGCGCCGTCAGCTCGACATCCCCGCCCCGCTCGCGTACGGCGACAACCCGCCGGGCGACCCGATCCGGCCGGGCGACGCACTCACGTTCGTGATCGACGTCGTGGCGGTCGAGCAGCCGCCCGAGATCACGGCGCCCCCGCAGGCCGACGAAGCCGCCTGTGCCGTCGACGAGGCCGAACTCCCACAGCAGACCTTCGACGCGATGCAGCCGTTCTGCATCGACCCGGCCGGTTCGTACACCGCCGAGATCGTCACCAACTTCGGTCCGATCACGGTCGAACTCCTGCCCCAGCGGGCGCCGCAGACGGTGAACAACTTCGTGATGCTCGCCCGGCACCGGTACTTCGACGACACGCAGTGCCACCGTGCGATCCCCGGCTTCGTCGTGCAATGCGGCGACCCGACCGCCACGGGCACCGGCGGACCCGGCTACCAGTTCCCCGACGAACTGCCGGCCCCCGACGAGTACCGCATCGGATCGCTGGCGATGGCAAACAGCGGACCGAACACGAACGGCAGCCAGTTCTTCATCATCACCGGCGACAACGGTGCCGCGCTGCCGCCGCTGTACTCGCTGTTCGGTCAAGTGGTCGACGGGCTCGAGTCGACCGTGCCCGCACTCGACGCCGTCGCGAACCCGGCGGACAACGGTGTTCCCCCGCTCGAGACGATCACCATCGAGTCGGTCACGATCACCGAAGCCTGAATTGCGACTTGATTGCGACTTGTGCCTGGAGCGTGAGCCGATAGGCGAACTGCGACCAATCGTCACGGGGGCAGCTCAGCGGAATGAAAAAGGAGCGCAGCGACCTATCCGCTGAGCGCCCAGGCACAACTCGCAATCAGCGGCCGCTGTGGCCGAAGCCGCCACCCCGGTCGACGCCGTCGAGTCGGTCGACCACGTTCCACCCGACCTCCTCGACCCGCTGGATAACGAGCTGGGCGACCCGGTCGCCGCGGGTGATGTCGTAGTCCGATTCGGGATCGGTGTTGATCAAGATCACCTTGATCTCACCGCGGTACGCAGCGTCGATCAGGCCCGGCGTGTTGACGACGCTGATGCCGTGTCTCAGCGCGAGACCGCTGCGGGGCAGCACCAGTCCGCACCAGCCGACGGGGATCGCGATCGAGATGCCGGTCGGCATCAGGTACCGGCCCCCACCGCACGGCACGCTCGCCGACTCGCGGGCGTACAGGTCGAGACCGGCGTCGCCGTGGTGCGCGTACGCGGGCACTGGCAGTTCGGGGTCGAGCCGGACGAGATCGATCGACAGTGTCATGAGGCGGTTCCGGGTCGGCGGTGAACGGTCGGCAGGTTCTGATCGGCGATGGGCGAGGGCACGGGGGTCGAGCGTAGGCTGACCACGATGAGCGGAACCAGTGGCCGGCCACCGTCAGTCGACACGCTGGCACGGTCGGGGGCGGGGCTCCCCCACCCGATCCTCGTCGAGCTCGCCCGTTCAGCGATCGCCGATGGCGCGGCCGACGAGTACGCCGAACGGGTCGAGGCGTACCGCCGCACGCTGTTGACGCCGGTGGTCAACGCCACCGGGGTGCTGCTCCACACGAACCTCGGGCGCGCCCCGCTCGCCCACACACAACAGGCTCGGCCACAGACGGTCGAGTTCGACCTCGCGTCGGGCGAACGCGGGTCGCGACAGCGGGCGGTCGGGCAGCTGTTCGCCACCCTCACCGGCGCCGAGGCGGCGATCATCGTCAACAACAACGCCGCGGCCGTGCTCCTCGTGGTCGCCACCCTGGCCGAGGGTCGCGACGTGGCGGTGTCGCGCGGCGAGTCGGTCGAGATCGGCGGCGCGTTCCGGGTGCCCGAGGTCATGGAGCAGTCGGGCGCCCGACTCGTCGACGTCGGCACCACCAACCGCACCCGACTGAGCGACTACGAGCGCGCCATCGTGCGGCCCGGCAACGACATCGCGCTGGTGATGAAGATCCATCCGAGCAACTATCGGGTCGACGGTTTCGTCGAAGCGACCTCGGTGGCCGAACTCGCCACCCTGGACGTGCCGGTGGTCGCCGACATCGGGAGCGGACTGCTCGATGCGAACGTGCCGTGGCTGAAGGGGGCCCCGCCGGCCTGGCTGGCCGACGAACCGGCGGCGGTGCAGACGCTCGCCGACGGCGCCGATCTCGTGACGTTCAGTGCCGACAAGCTGCTCGGTGGTCCCCAGGCCGGCATCATCGTCGGGAGCGCCGAGCTCGTGCAGCGCTGCGCCCGTCACCCGCTGGCACGCGCCCTGCGATGTGGTGGGCTCGTGCTCAGCGCCCTCCAGGAACTCGCGCTGACGTACCTCGACAAGCGGGCCGCGACCGACGTGGCGTTCTGGCGGATGGTGGATCGACCGGTCGACGTGCTGAGAGCACGCGCCGAGCGGATCGTCGCTGCCCTCGGCACGGGTTCGGTGGTCGACACGCTCGCGCTCCCTGGCGCCGGCTCCGCTCCAGGGGTCAGCATGCCGTCGGTCGGGGTGATGATCCCGGGTGACCGGCTGATCGAACTGCGCGGCCACGCGACGCCGGTGATCGCCCGCACGCGAGACGGGCAGACCGTACTCGACCTGCGGTCGGTCGATGCCGACGACGACACGATCGTGACGGCGGCACTGGCGTCGCTCGCGCCCGGGTCGCGATGAGGGTCATCGCGACCGCAGGTCACGTCGACCACGGCAAGTCGTCACTGGTGCTCGCGCTGACCGGCATCGACCCCGACCGTTTCGAGGAGGAGAAGCGGCGCGGGCTGACGATCGATCTGGGGTTCGCGCACACGACGCTCCCGTCCGGCGCCACGGTCAGCTTCGTCGACGTGCCGGGGCACGTCCGGTTCCTGCGCAACATGCTCGCAGGTGTCGGCGGCGTCGACGCCTGCCTCTTCGTGGTCGCGGCCACCGAGGGCTGGAAGCCCCAGTCCGAGGAGCACCTGCGGATCCTCGAACTGCTCGGATTGCGGCACGGAGTGA
>CAXBAZ010000611.1:0-3129 GCA_963973395.1 uncultured Acidimicrobiaceae bacterium | reverse complement strand
TCCCTGGCCTTGTCGCGCATCCCGGCGTAGTGGGCGCGGCGGTGGCGCTCCATATCGAGCGAACCGCCGAACGGCGACAGCAGCGGACCGAGCACCGTCGGATCGGGCAGGACGAGCACCCCGCCGGCGTCGAACAGCACCGCGTCGAAACGTGTCATGACGTCGAGTTCACCACTCGGAAGCCGTCGCGAACCAATAGATTCGATCCGTGGGCATCTTCCACTGGATCTTCGGGAAGCATCCGCCACGGCCGGTCGACCCCGAACGCACCGTGGAGGCTGCGTGGTTGCCGATGTGGCAGGCCCATCTCGTGCTGCACGAACTGTGGGAGCGGGACATCCCCGCCGTCGTGAGCGAGGACCACACCTCGCACATGATCATGACCGCGCGTGAGCCGATGGCACGCATCTTCGTGATGGAGCCCGTGCTCGCCCGGGCCGAGGCCGTCATCGAGGAGATCATCGGATTCCCGCCCGCCCACCAGGGCGGCGGCCGCGACCGCTGAGGTCGGTGATCCGACACTGCACCGGTTCAGAACGGGCTGAAACGGAGCAGCTCGGGGGCGAACGGACAGTCGGGCCTCAGCGCCGCGGCGACATCGCCGGAGACACCGTCGGAACCGGCGACGTGGGTGACGAGTTCGAGCGGGAGGTCGTCGACGTCGAGGTTCCACGACGGCGCGGTACCGATCACCAGCCCGGCGATCGCATCGACGTACTCGGCGGGCAGCCGCGTGCCGGCTCCGGTGACGAGCCAGACGGGAGTCCCCACCGATCGCGCCACCGCGGCGACGACGTGCGAGCCCACCGGAGCGATCACACGATGCGGGGCGGCGGCGGTCGCCTCGACCACCACGATGTCGGCCTGGTGCGCCGCTCGCGCCAGCGACTCGATCGGAACCGGTTCGCATGGGATCTCGAATCGTTCGAGGCGCTGCATGAACCCCGACGCCTCGAATCGGCTGTCGGCGCACAGGACATCGACGTTGCCACGCCGCATCAGGGCGGCACCGGCGACCTCCGGCCAGCCGATCGTGAGCACGGTCGTGCCGTCGTCGAACTCGGTCGCGATGCGTCGCGACGCGGGGTCGTCGTCGACCTCGTCGGCGATCGCCCAGGCCAGCTCACTCGGATCCTCGGCGGTCAACAGGCGGGCGCACATCGACCACAGCGGACCGACCTCCGGGTGGCGCTCGACGATCCGCCGACAGGCGATCACGAGGTTGGCATGGTCGGCACGGAGCGACCCGAGCGCGCTCGCGGCCTCTCGGACGAGCGATGCGGAATCGGCGCCCTGGGCGCGGGCGACGTAGCGGAGATGCTCGATCGGATGCACCTCCGTACGGTACGCCACCGACCGATGGTTGGGGCACCGTGCTCCCGGGTCGCTACGATCGCTCGCCGTGGCGACGAAACTGCCTGACGACCTCCAGCTCGCACCGCTCGACGGAGTGGCGCGGCCCCTGAGCGAATGGTTGACCACGTTCCATCTGGCGAGCGTGGTGCTCGACCCGTTCACGAACGAGAGCGCGTGGGTGCTCAAGTCCGCGGTCCGGATCCTCGAGGAGTTCCGCGGATCACACGCCCGCGTCAATTTCGTCGTCACCGCCTCCGACGACGACGCGAGGTCGTTCCTCGGCCCGCTCACCCAACGGTTCCTCGTGTTCTGCGACCCCGACCGGACGATCGTGTCGGCGATGGGTCTCGAGCTGCTGCCCGCCTTCGTGTTCACGCGGGTCGACCGCGAGGTCGTGGCCACGGCGCAGGGTTGGAACGGTGCCGAGTGGCATGCGGTCGCCGAAGCGATCGCGACCACCACGAAGTGGAACGTGCCGACGATCCCCGCACCGGGTGACCCGGGGGCGTTCGCCGGCACACCTGCCGCCGGGTGACCGTGTCGGGCCGCTCCGAGCGCCCGCTCCCCGACCTGCCGGTCGTCGAGACGTTCCCGGCGCTGCGCGCGGCGCTGGTCGACCGCCGGCGGGCGGTGCTCGTCGCTCCGCCAGGGGCCGGCAAGACCACCCTGGTGCCGCTCGCACTGCTCGACGAGCCATGGCTCGCCGACCGCCGCATCCTGATGCTCGAGCCGCGGCGGCTCGCCACGCGGGCCGCCGCCCGCCGGATGGCCGACCTGATCGGTGAGTCGGTCGGCGGCACGGTGGGGTACCAGACCCGCGACGAACGTCACATCGGCGCCGACACCAGGATCGAAGTCGTCACCGAGGGAATCCTGACGCGTCGGCTCCAGAACGACCCCGAGCTGCCGGGTGTCGGCATCGTCATCTTCGACGAGGTCCACGAGCGCAACCTACCGACCGATCTCGGTCTGGCGTTGGTCACCGACGTCGCGGCCACGCTGCGTCCCGATCTCCGGTTGCTGGCGATGTCGGCGACGCCCGACACCGCGGGGCTCGTCGACGTGTTGGACGACGCACCCGTCGTCGAGAGCGACGGGCGGATGCACCCGGTCGATCTGATCTGGATGCCGCGCGGCAAGCGCGACCGGATCGAGGACGCGACGACGAACGCCGTGGTGCGGGCGCTGCGCGAGCAGGCCGGTGACGTGCTGGTCTTCCTGCCCGGCATCGGCGAGATCCACCGGACCAAGACGGCGCTCGACCGCACGGTCGGAGGGGACGTCGACGTGTACCCGCTGGCGGGTGCGCTCTCGCTCGACGACCAGGACCGGGCGCTGGCCGCCTCGCCGTCGGGTCGTCGCCGGGTCGTGCTGTCGACCGACATCGCCGAGACGTCGCTGACCGTCGACGGCGTGCGGGTCGTCGTCGACTCCGGGCTGGCGAGGGCGCCGAGGTTCGACACCCGAACGGGGATGTCGCGGTTGACGACGATCACCACCAGCCGCGCGTCGGCCGACCAGCGAGCCGGCCGAGCCGGACGGGTCGAGCCGGGAGCGTGCTACCGACTGTGGAGCAAGATCGAGCACGGCAGCCGCACCGCCCACCGCTCCCCCGAGATCGACGAGGTCGACCTGTCCGGGCTCGCGCTCGAGCTCGCGGCCTGGGGGACCCCGAGCGACGATCTGGCCTTCATCACGCCACCCCCTCGCAAGGCGATGCGGGCGGCGACCGAGCTGTTGAGCGACCTCGGCGCGATTGACGGTGAGGGGCGG
>CAXBAZ010000610.1:0-3139 GCA_963973395.1 uncultured Acidimicrobiaceae bacterium | reverse complement strand
CTCGATCCCGGCTCGACCGGTGCTGCAACCGTGACATTGCCACCACCCGTACCGCCGGAGAGCACCGTGGCACCGGTCGGTCCCGTCGTCGTCCACGTCGCCGGGGCCGTCGCGCAGCCGGGCGTCTACGAGATGGGTCCCGATGCCCGGGTCCACTCGGTGATCGAGATCGCGGGAGGCGCGTCCGACCGGGCCGATCTCGACGGGCTCAATCTGGCGGCCGCCGTCGCGGACGGTCAGCGGATCTACGTACCCGAGGTCGGCGAGGTCGACCCGGCGACCGTCCCGTCGGGCCCGATCCCGACCGCCGCTCCCGGTGACGAAGCGCTCGGCTCGCCGGTCGACCTCAACACGGCGTCGGCGGATCAGCTCGAGACGCTGCCCGGCATCGGTCCCGCCACGGCGGCGGCGATCGTCGACGATCGGGAGCGGCACGGTCCGTTCGCGGCGGTCGACGATCTCGAACGGGTGCCCGGCATCGGGCCGGCCAAGCTGGCCGCGATCGCCGACCGGGTCACGGTGTGATCAGACGATCAACGACTCGCCGAGGATCGCGGTGGCGGCGATCAGGGCGGCCGACGCGCCGAGCACGACCGCCACGGTCAACCAGAACAGCTCACGCCAGTAGTCACGCCACTCGGCGATCGGCGCGGCGGTGGCGCGACGCGACGCGACCAGCCCGAGGATCACCCACAGCGGCACGCTCGCCAGCACGGCCAGCGGGTACTGCGCGTCGTCGGCGAGCGGAGCGCCGGCCACCAGCAGGCCCGGTGCCGCCGACACACCGGCGACGAGACCGATCAGACCCGATGTACGGTCGTCGCCCACCCGCAACACGACGATCGAGATCGCGCCGAACACCGCCATCGGAGCGAGCCCGAACAGCGGACCGAGCAGCCGGATGCGGGCTCGGTACCAGCGGGGGCCCGCGATGAGCGGGGCCGCGGACGGCTCGGCTGCCGGCTGGTCGTGGCGGACGGCGGTATCGATGCGTCGAGCCTATGGGCTGGTGCCCGACGTCGCGCGGCAACCGGTCGGCGACCGACTCGTCGCGGGTGCCGCACTCGTGGTGGCCGTCGGGTGCTGGTGGCGCGACGTCGCACTGCTCGTGACCGCTGCGATCGGGGTGCTGATCGTCCTCGGCCGTCGAGAGCAGCGCGTCCGAGCGGTCGTCGTCCTGGCCGTGCTGGCGGTCACCGCGTTCGTTCGCGCCGATGCCGCGTGGACGGGTTTGGCACCCACACACCTCGGCTCCTACGAGGGCGCGATCCATCTCGTCGACGACCCGCAGCCGTACCCCAGCGCCACGCGCGTGATCGTGGAGATCGAAGGAGAACGCTTCGAGCTGTGGGCGCGCGGGCGCGCCATCCGGCTCCGTGTCGCCACGTGGCGGGCCGGCGAGTCGGTACTGGCGAGCGGCGAACGGCGCGAGCTGAAACCCGAGCGTCAGGGTCGGGTCGCGTGGCAGCACGTGGTCGGCGAGTTCCGGATCGACTGGGTGAGCGACGTGCTCCCCGGGAGCCCGGTGGCGACTGCCTCGAACCGCGTCCGGGCCGCGCTCGAGCGGGCGGCGTCCGAGCTCCCGGCGGACGACGGTGCGTTGTTCCGCGGTCTCGTGGTCGGTGACGACCGTGATCAACCACGTCAGATGATCGAGCGCTTCCGCGCCAGCGGGTTGTCGCACCTCACCGCGGTGTCGGGTCAGAACGTGTCGTTCGTGTTGATGGCGGTGGCGCCGTTGTTGCGGGTGCTGCGGCCCTGGTGGCGGTGGGTGGTGACGCTCGCGCTGATCCTGTGGTTCGTGAGCCTCACCCGCTTCGAGCCGTCGATCGTGCGAGCGGGTGCGATGGCGTCGCTGTCGGCGACGGCGTTCGTGCTGGGACGCGACCGCTCGCCCGTTCGGTTGCTGTGGTTGGCGGTGGCCGGGTTGTTGTTGATCGACCCGCTGCTGGTGCGGTCGGTGGGGTTCTGGCTGTCGGTCGGGGCGACGTGGGGCGTCGCCGCGCTCGGACCGCGCCTGGCCGAGTTGCTCTCGTCGTTGCGATTCCTGGCGATGCCGGTCGGGGTGACGCTGGGCGCACAGATCGGGGTGGTGGTGCCGGCGGTGATGGTGTTCGGCCGGTTGCCGCTCGTGAGCATCCCGGCGAACCTGCTCGCGGTACCCGTCGCCGGCTTCGTGATGCTGTACGGGTTGCCGGCGGGATTGTTGGCGGGTGCGGTGCCGGCGGTGGCTCCGCTGGTGATGTTGCCGTGCCGCATCGGTGTGCGCTGGGTCGACACGGTGGCGGTGCTCGCCGCCCGGGTCGAGCCCGGCGGATCGGCGACGTGGGTGGGTTGGAGCGTGCTCGTGGTGGCGGTCGGCGCGATCGCTGCTATGAATCGTGGTCGCCATGGGAGTCCATCTGCTGACGGGTGACGACGAGTCGATCCTGCGTTCGAAGGCCCACGACCTCGTCGCGCACCTCGTCGGCGAGGGCGAGCGGAGCCTGATGGTCGACGAGTTCGACGGCGACGAGTACGAGCTCCGCGAGGCGGTCGACGCCGCTCAGACGTTGCCGTTCCTCACCGACCGGCGGGGGGTGATCGTGCGCGGTGTCGGCCGGGTCAACGCCGACGACCTGGTCCCGCTGCTCGGGTATCTCGACAACCCGCTCGAGTCGACCGATCTCGTGCTGATCGCCGGTGGCGGGCGGCTGTCGAAGAAGCTTTCCGACGGCGTGAAGGCCGGCGGTGGTCACGTGACGAGCACGGCGCCGCCCAATCGTCCGAGGGATCGGGAGGCGTGGGTGCGCACCGAGGCCGAGGAGCACGGCATCCGCCTCGACGGAGCCGCCGCCGCACGGATCGCCGAGCAGCTCGGCGACGACGTCGGGCGTCTCGACGGCATCCTGTCGGTCATCCGTTCGACGTACGGGGAGGGGGTCAAGATCTCGGCTGCCGACGTCGAGCCGTTCCTCGGCGAGGCCGGCGGTGTGCCGCCGTGGGACTTCACCGACGCGATCGACGCCGGCCAGACCGGCAAGGCGCTCACGCTGATGGCCCGCATGATCCACGGTGGCGAACGACATCCGCTGCAGATCATGGCGATCCTGCACAACCACTACGCGAAGCTCGCCCGTCTCGACGGGATCGACGCCCG
>CAXBAZ010000609.1:0-3145 GCA_963973395.1 uncultured Acidimicrobiaceae bacterium | reverse complement strand
CGCTGTGCGGATCGGCGGCCGACGCGGCGCGCGGCGCCGACGTGCTGGCCATCCTCACCGAGTGGCCCGAGTTCCGCGATCTCGACCTCGGGGCCACCGCCGCGGCGATGCGGGGCAGCGCCGTCGTCGACGGACGCAACCTGCTCGAACCCGCCGACGTGAAGTCCGTCGGCCTGACCTACGACGGGGTCGGACGTTCATGACCGACCGGGGCCACGTCGTCGTCGCCGGCGGCGCCGGGTTCCTCGGCTCGCACGTGTGTGACCGGCTGGTCGCGCGCGGCGACCTCGTGACCTGCGTCGACGACCTGTCGACCGGCCGCGCCGACAACGTCCGACACCTCGAATCCTCCGACCGCTTCCGCCTCGTGCGCGCCGACGTGGTCGATGCGGCATCGCTCGAGCTGAACGCCGTGACCGCAGTGATGCACCTCGCGAGCCCGGCATCGCCCCCGGAGTACCTGCGCCGGCCGCTCGACACGCTGATGGCGAACAGCGTCGGCACGCACCAGCTCCTCGAGCTGGCGCGCCGACACGACGCACGGTTCTTCCTCGCCTCGACCAGCGAGGTGTACGGCGACCCGCTCGTGCACCCCCAGCCGGAGAGCTATTGGGGCAACGTCAACCCGAACGGTGAACGGTCGGTGTACGACGAGGCGAAGCGGTTCGCCGAGTCGATCACGATGACCTACCACCGCACCTACGGTCTCGACGTCAGGATCGCACGGATCTTCAACACCTACGGACCGCGGATGCAACCCGACGACGGCCGGGTCGTGACGAACTTCATCCATCAGGCGCTGGCGGGTCGGCCGATCACGATCTACGGCGAGGGCAGCCAGACCCGCAGCTTCTGCTACGTCGACGACGAGGTCGACGGGTTCATCGCACTGCTCGACAGCGATCACGTCGGTGCCGTCAACATCGGCAACCCCGACGAGTTCACGATGCACGAGCTCGCCGAGGTCGTCATGGAGCTCATCGACACGTCGTCGGAGATCGTGTTCGAACCGCTCCCCCGCGACGACCCGCAGTTGCGTCGGCCCGACATCTCCCTGGCGATCGAGACCCTCGGATGGTCGCCCACGATCGATCTGCGCGAGGGTCTGGGGCGGACGATCGAGTGGTTCCGCTCGTAGCCTGACCCACCTCATGGAACGGTTCGGTCTCGTCGGGCTGCCCAATGCGGGCAAGTCATCGCTGTACAACGCACTGACGGGCGGTGGCGCGCTCGCGGCGCCCTACCCGTTCGCCACGAAGGACCCGAACATCGGTGTCGCCAAGGTGCCCGACTCCCGCGTCGACCAGCTCGCGGCGATGTCGCAGTCGAAGAACGTGATCCACGCCCAGGTCGAGGTCGTCGACATCGGCGGTCTCGTCGAAGGTGCCTCGAAGGGCGAGGGCCTCGGCAACAAGTTCCTGGCGAACATCCGCGAGGTCGACGCGATCGTCTTCGTGCTGCGGGCGTTCGAGAACGACGACATCGTCGGCTCGCCCGATCCGCTCGAACACCTCCGCGTGGTCGAACTCGAGTTGGCGCTCGCCGACCTCGAGGCGGTCGAGAAGCGACTCAACCAGGCCACCCGTCAATCCAAGCTCGACAAGACGCTCGGCGACGAGATCGCCGCCCTGCAGACGGCCTACGACGCGCTCAGCGACGGGCGCCCGCTCTACCGAGCCGGTCTGTCGGCGGATGCCAGGGCGATCCTGGCGCCCTACTTCCTGCTCACCAACCGCCGGGTGTTGGCGGTGGTGAACGTCGGTGAAGACGCGCTCGACGAGATCCCTGCCGCCGAGGCGCTCGTGAGTGCCGAGTTCAACGACGCCGGCGACAACGTCGAGGTGATCGGCATGTGCGTGCAGCTCGAGGCCGAAGCGGCCACGATCACCGATCCGGTCGAACGTGCCGAGATGCTCGACGGGTTCGGGCTCGGCGAGGGCGCGCTGTTCCGTATGGTGCGGTCGGCGGACCACCTGCTCGGGATGCGGACGTACTTCACCACGGGCGAGAAGGAGACCCGGGCGTGGACGTTCTACGAGGGCTCGACGGCCCCCGTGTGCGCCGGTCGCATCCACACCGACTTCCAGCGCGGGTTCATCCGGGCCGAGGTGATCCAGTGGGACGAGCTCCTCGCACTCGGATCGTGGACCAAGGCCAAGGAGGCCGGCAAGCTCCGGGTCGAAGGCAAGGACTACATCGGCCAGGACGGCGACGTGATGGAGTTCCGCTTCAACGTGTAGGTCCGTGACATTCGACCTGGCACACTGCGTGCGTGCCGTGGTTGGTCACTGAGGACGCTCGTGTGCTCGCTTCCGTCGAAGTCGCCGATGCCCGTTCCGCGCGGCGCAGCGGCTTGCTCGGGCGCGACGGCTTCGACGGCGCGATCGTGTTGCGCCCCTGCCGTTGGGTCCACACGATCGGCATGCGGTTTCCGATCGACGTGGCGTTCGTGAGCGACGACGGCGTGGTCGTCAAGACGATGCAGATGCACCGACGGCGCGTCGGTGTGCCGGTGTGGCGAGCGAGCTCGGTCATCGAGGCCGAGGCCGGCGCGTTCGCGCGATGGGGTCTCCGGGTCGGCGACGTCGTCGAGATCAGGGAGCCATGAACGGCGGCACCCTCTGGCTGGTCGCGACACCGATCGGTAACCTGGGTGACCTCCCACCGCGGGCGATCGACGTGCTCGGCTCGGCAACGCTGGTCTGCTGCGAGGACACCCGCCGCACCGGCCGGCTGCTCCGACACGCTGGGGTACGCGCCGAACGACTCGCGATCGCCAACGACCACACCGAGTTCCACCGCATCGACGAGGTGCTGACCGAACTGGGTGCCGGCAACGACGTGGCCGTGGTCAGCGACGCAGGCACCCCCGGCGTCTCCGATCCCGGCGAGCGCCTCGTGCGGGCCGCGATCGACGCCGGCTACGCGGTGTCCGCCGTCCCCGGTCCGGTGGCCGCGATCACGGCGCTGACGATCAGCGGGCTGCCGACCGATCGATTCGTGTTCGAAGGATTCCTGCCGCGCAGCGGCCGCGCCCGCGAGCGACGACTCTCGGACCTCGCCGACGAACGACGCACCACCGTGCTCTACGAGGCGCCGCACCGCATCGAGCGCACCCTGGCCGACCTCCGATCGGCGTGTGGCG
>CAXBAZ010000608.1:0-3147 GCA_963973395.1 uncultured Acidimicrobiaceae bacterium | reverse complement strand
CCGCCACACCGATGCCGATCTCGTCGCCCGATTCGGTGTGCTGGACGGCGTTGGCGGCCAGGTTGAGGACAGCCTGCACCAGACGATCCCGATCGCCGATGATCGCGAGCTCGCCGGCCCGTGGCGCCACGTCGATGACCCATCGGCGTTCGTCGAGTCCGTCGACCTTCTGTTCCACCGCCTCGACGAGGTCGGCGAGGTCGATCGGGCCGAGGTGGAGGAACTCGTGCACCTCGGCTGTGGCGAGGAGCAGCAGGTCGTTCACGTACCGGTTCATCCGGTCCAACTCGTCGGTGATGACGGCGACCGTCTCGGCGCGTTCGTCGGGATCGTCGCCGAGGAGATCGAGATGGCCCTGCGCGATCGTGATCGGCGTGCGCAGTTCGTGGGCGACGTCGTCGAGGAACTGGCGCTGGTGCACGAAGCTCACTTCGAGCCGCTCGACCATGGCGTTGAACGTGGTCGTGAGCTCGGCCAACTCGTCGTCGCCCTCGACCGGGATGCGGCGCGACAGGTCGGTGTCCGTCACGCCTCGCGCGGCTGCGGTGAGTTCACGTACCGGGCGCAGCACCCGTCCCGCCAGTGACCAGGCGAGCGCCCCCGAGATCACCAGCACGACACCACCGGCGATCAGGAGCACACGAACCACGTCGAGGATCTCGCCCCGGTCGATCTCGGGGAAGTGGGCCACCACGAACACGCCGGTGGTCTCGCCGTCGGCGACGAGTGGCGTCGCCAGATACCGCATCTCGCCGACGGCGGTGTCGACGGTCGCGCGCTGCGGACCCGTGCCCGATGTCCATGCCGCGACGATCGCCTCGTCGGTGAAGATCGCCGGCGGTGCATCGAAGCTCGAGAAGTACGGCCGCCCGTCGACGACGGTGTAGAAGGCCTCGTTCTCGGCGGGCACGCTGCGGTTCAGGAACACGTCGAAGATCGCAGCGGCGTCGGTGCCGAACGGCTGGCCGGTCGCCGGGTCGGTGCCATCGGCGAGCAGGCGGAGGTCTTCGACCTCCTGCGCGAAGGCGCGCTCGATCTCGCGGTCGAGACGGGCGAGCAGCACCTGATGGGTGACGAGGATCGAGATGCCCAGCGCCGCGGCGAGCAGGGCGACGTAGCCCAGCACGACCCTGGTCCGGATGCCGATCCGTACCCGGCGACGTCGCCGCTGCTCAACCGTCGTCGTCGTCATCGTCGTCGTCGTCATCGTCGGGATCGTCGGGATCGTCATCGTCATCGTCGTCGTCGTCGTCGTCGACGGGTGCCGGCTGCGGCGGCGGCGGGGCGGCGGTCGGCGGCGGTGGGGGCGGCAGACCGATCGTGGTGACGGCGGCGTTGCCGGCCGGCGGTGAGGTGGTGGGAACGGTCGTGGACGGGGTGGTCGGCGAGGTCGAGGTCGGGGTAGTCGTGGTCGCTGCAGGGTTGGAGGTGGACGTGCTGGACGACGACGGCGTGGTCGTCGTGCTGGTCATCGTCGTGCTGGTCGTGGTCGTGGTCGTGCTGGTCGTGGTCGTCGTCGTGGTGCCGGCGGCGACGAGCTCGATCGGGTCGATCGGGGCCGGATCACCCCGGAACGCGCCGAGCGCCAGGAAGACCAGTCCGACACCGAACGCGAGGGAGATCGCGAACACCGTGATCACCTGACCCACGCGCATCAGCCCGGAACGGGTCATGACGGACGGCACGCCCGATCGGTCGGATGACCGGTCGCTGGTCGGGACGAACGGAGCTGCACC
Source organism: uncultured Acidimicrobiaceae bacterium (assembly GCA_963973395.1). GTDB lineage: Bacteria > Actinomycetota > Acidimicrobiia > Acidimicrobiales > Ilumatobacteraceae > Ilumatobacter. The sequence goes on along the minus strand of CAXBAZ010000608.1, from coordinate 1,411 downwards.
ACGTCGAGTGTGGCGTGTCTCACGGAGGATGATGTGAGATCCAGATGAGAACCTTCTCATGACGGACCGTCCCGAGCGACTCCCGCGAACGTGGATCCTTGACAGGGGCGGTCGATTTCCGTACCGTGTGCCTCAATTCGGGCAGGAGGCCGGGAGGCTGCCGTCGATCCGATCCAGAGCGAACCGTCGCGACGGTTGACGATCCTGTGACAACCGGGATAGGATCGCCTGTTGCCGTGCGTCGTCTTGTCCCTCACCAGAATTCAGGTGTGGTTGTCGCGCGCCCTTCCGACCGTGCCAACAACATCGAGGTGATCTGTGGCTACTCGCTCGACCGTGCGTGAACGCTATTCGTTTGCGAATCTGGACGAACCCCTCGAACTGCCGGACCTGATCGCGGTACAACGCGAGAGCTTCCAGTGGTTCCTCGAAGAAGGGCTGGCGAACACCTTCCGCGACATCAGCCCGATCAAGGACTTCTCCGAGGCCCTGCAGCTCGAGCTCGAGTTCGACCCCTTCGACGAAGACCTGCGCCCACCGCCGAAGTTCTCGGTGGAGGAGTGCAAAGAGAAGGACATGACCTACAGCGCACCGATCTTCGTGCGCGCCCGGTTCATGAACCGCAACACCGGTGAGATCAAGGAGCAGACGGTCTTCATGGGCGACCTGCCCGCGATGACCGACAAGGGCACCTTCATCATCAACGGCACCGAGCGCGTCGTCGTGTCGCAGCTCGTCCGCAGCCCGGGCGTCATCTTCGAGCCGGGCGAGCGGTACCGCCTCCGCAACCTCACCAAGCACCAGTTGGTCAAGGGCACGATCCACCCGTACCGCGGCGAGTGGATGGAGTTCGACGTCGAGCACCGCCCCGGCAAGGACGTCACGTGCGGCACCCGCGTCGCCCGCAAGCGTCGGCTCGGCATCTTCATGCTGCTGCGTGCGCTCGGCTACGACGAGGAGAACGCTCCCGGATTCCTCGACCGGTTCGTCGCCCAGTTCGACTTCCTCGAAGGCCAGTGGGAGAAAGAGCGCGACCTCGCGCCGACCCAGGACGAGGCGCTCGTCGAGATCTACAAGCGGGCGCGGCCGGGCGAGCCGCCCACCGTCGAGTCGGCCAAGGCCTACTTCCGCAACGCGTTCTTCGAGAACCGGCGCTACGACCTCAGCCGCGTCGGTCGCTACAAGCTCAACCGCAAGCTCGGATCCGAGGTCGCCAAGATCGGTGAGCAATTCGGCCTGATCGGTTCGGTCAACGCCATGGGCGAGCCGCTGCTCGACCTGCCCGACGAGGGCCAGCACGTCCTCAGCCGTTGCGAGGTCCTCGCCGCGGTCACGTACATGCTCAACCTCGTCAAGCAGGAGCCGGGCTACCGGCTCGACGACCAGGACCACTTCGCCAACCGGCGCATCC
>CAXBAZ010000607.1:0-3151 GCA_963973395.1 uncultured Acidimicrobiaceae bacterium | reverse complement strand
GGGATCGGGGTCGCGACGGGTTCGCCGGGCGGTTCCGCCGTCCTCGCGCTGCCGACGACGTCGGCGATCAGCTGCAGTTCGACCAGGGCTGACGGGGTGTCGACGGTCGGCGCGTCGCCCCCGGTGCCGGCGTCCACCGGTACGGCGGTGGCCGGATCGACCGAATCGCTGACGGGGGGCAGGTCGCTCCGGACCGATGGGTCGATGCCGGCACGGGTGGCGCCGATCGCGAGCAGGGCGCCCGCCACGAACAGGAGCGGCACGAGCATCGAGGTCGCCGTCGTGTGGACGCGAGATCGTCGCCGTCCGGCAGCGACGGTGCCGAGCGGCGGCACCGCCACGGGTACTTCGCGTAGGTCTCGGGCGGCGTGCTGCAGGCGCTGCTCGAGGTTCATCGCACGTGGCCCATCTCGGCGAGCTTGGCCGCCAGTGCGGCCCGACCACGCTTGAGGTGCGTCTTCACGGTCTCGGGACCGAGCCCGAGGATCTCGGCGACCCCGCTCAACGGCTGGTCCTCGACGTAGAAGAGCGCGAGCACCTCTGCCTGGCGCGGCGACAGTTCGCGCATCGCCCGCCACACGATCTCGTCGTCGACGACCGGCTCGGGTGCGTCGACGCGCTCCGGGCGCACACGCGCCACAGCCTGTCGTTCGATCGCTTCGCGACGTCGGAACGAGATCGAACGGTTGATCACCACCCGGCGGACCCACAGATCCGGCCGATCGAAGTCCACGACGCGTCGCCACCTGGTGTGTGCCGAGACGAACGCCTCTTGGGCGAGCTCCTCGGCGATCTGCATCGAACCGCACAACGAGTAGGCGAGACGGACGACGGAGGGGTACTGCACCCGGTAGAAGGAGTCGAATCGGAGCGTCGGCCGGGTGCCGTCTCCTGGCTGCACGTCGGGCGGCACGCCGCCGCCGGCGAGTTGCTCCGCCGGCCGGCGCCCGCCGAGACGCCGACGCATCTCGGTCGGCGTGGAGATGGCCATGTGGAGCACACGCACGACGGGCCCCGGACGGGGGACACGGCCCGGCGAGCCGGGTGCGGACAGCGTCTCCGGCCGGTCGAAGTGCTGGTCGGTGTGCCGGTCGAAGTGCTGGTCGATGTGCCGGTCGATGTGGTGGTCTGCGTCGAGGTGACCCACGACCGGACGCTACTGCTCGTCGGCGACGGCGTGGCGGTACGAGTTCGGCGTGGCGCCGATGTGGGCGCGGAACTGGCGGGTCATCTGGCTCTGGTCGTAGTAGCCGCATTCGGCGGCGATCCGTGCGATCGGATCGTCGGTGGTCGCCAGCAGGGTGGCCGCCCGCTCCGCCCGGACCCTGAGCACGTACTGCTTGGGAGAGATCGAGAGGGTCCGCCGCATGGCCCGTTCGAGTCGGTCTGCGCTCATGCCCGCAGCGGCGGCGAGCTCGCCGACACGCAGCGGTTCGTGGCACCGGTCGTGCACGAGTTCGATCGCGGCCCGGAGCCCCGTCGCCGAGTCCGCCCGATCACCGAGCCGTGCGTCGACCGAGGTGGCGACGACGAGCAGGCCCCGGTCGTCGGTGTGATGTCGGACCTTGGTGGTCAGGTACCACCGTCCGGCACCCGGGTCGGTGGCGTCGGCGATGACCTCGAGATGGTTCCGGATGGGATATCCGGTCGCGAGCACGGCGCGGTCCTGGGCGTCGTACGACGCAGCGAGCGGCGCCGGGAACAGGTCACCCGCCCGCCGGCCGATGACGTCGGCGGCGTGGCGTCGACGGGTGCGGCGCACGAAGGCCCGGTTCGCGCCCACGTAGACACCACTGCCGTCCTTCACGCAGATCATCACCTGGGGCACGGCGCCGAACAGATCGAGGACCAGCCGGACCGATTCCGTTGCGGCACCCGGTCGCTGAACGTCGGACCTCATGGTACGAACGGAGCGTAGCCGACGGTCGATCGTGCTAGCGCGCCCGGCGTGTGCGATGCAGACTGGTCACGTGCCGAGCATGCAGGGAGCCCACTTCGAGTCATCCGGAGCGGGCGGCGACACCTCACGTCGCGACGATGACCGTGTCGGATCCGACGACGAACGGCGCATCTCCGACGAACGGCGGATCTTGGCGGCGATCGATCTGGCGCGCCACTTCGTCGCCGACGCGGCGGCGGCCGATGCTGCCAGAGGGTGGTCCGACCGCCGACGTCAGCGTCGACTCGCAGCTCTCGTCGAGCATCCCACGGCCGCGGACTTCACCGTCCGGCTGACCGACGAGGTCAGTCGCCTCCCGATCGCCGCCCGCGCGGCGCGCCGATTCTCCACCGTCGTGCACGAGGCCGACCTGAACGGCTTTCCCCGCCCCGACCGGATCATGCTGCGCCTCGGCGCTGCGGTCGCACCACGATTCCCTCGCCTCGTGATGCCGCTCGTGCAGCGCCGGCTCCGGTCGGAGGCCGGCGGCGTCATCCTGCCGGCCGACGACCCGGGTCTCGGTTCGCACCTCGCGGCACGGGCGGCGGAGGGGGTCGGTTGCAACGTCAACGTGCTCGGGGAGGCGATCGTCGGCGAGGGCGAGGCAGCACGCCGACTCGAGATGGTGATCGAGCGTCTCCGGCGCCCCGACGTCGACTACGTGTCGGTCAAGATCTCGGCGGTCTGCGCATCGATCGATCCGCTGGCGTTCGACGACACGGTGGAGCGGGTGATCGACCGCCTCCGCCCCCTGTACCGGGTTGCGGCGTCGTACCGGCCGGCGAAGTTCGTCAACCTCGACATGGAGGAGTACCGCGACCTCGCCCTGACGGTCGCCGCGTTCCGGCGGCTGCTCGACGAGGACGAGTTCGGTCACCTCGATGCCGGGATCGTGCTGCAGGCGTACCTCCCCGATGCGCAGGCCGCCGCCGAGGAGCTCGCGGCATGGGCCACCGAGCGGCATCGACGGACGGGCGTCCGCGTCAAGATCCGCATCGTGAAGGGGGCGAACCTCGCGATGGAGCACGCCGCGGCGGAACTCGCAGGTTGGGAGCCAGCCACGTTTCCCACGAAGCACGAGGTCGACGCCAACTACAAGGCGGTGCTCGACCTGCTCTGTTCCCAGCGGTTCGACGACGCGATCCGGATCGGGGTGGCGAGCCACAACCTCTTCGACGTCGCCTGGGCGATCGGCATCGCCCGTGACCACGT
>CAXBAZ010000606.1:0-3156 GCA_963973395.1 uncultured Acidimicrobiaceae bacterium | reverse complement strand
GAGCGTGCACGTTCCCGCCGATGCGGGTGAGCATATCTATCTAGTAGGGACGGTCGCGAGCTCGGTCTCGGATGAACTTGAGGATGCTCTGGTGTTTCTCGTTATCCCTCTGAATCAAACGGACGACAAACTCCCACATGGTCGTATCCTTGACGTCGTGTAGCTCCTTGAGCAAGCTATCCAGTTCCTTGTTGTCCTCCTTCTCGAGCGCGAGATACCGCTTGGTTTCGGCGAGAATCTGGTCTCGATCGGCGCCCCACATCCCGAGGTCAGGGATCGGTGTCGGCGCGTCGCTGAGCTCGGCCGAGACTCTGATGCTTTCTGCCAGGTCGTGGAGTAGCTGATGATGGCGGCGCTCGTCCTCAAGTATCAACCGCGCCAAATAGGCGAACGCCGGTGAATCGGTCTGCTCGGCCAGCCGTTCGTAGGAACGGATGACCTCCATCTCGTCTTCGACGTGCTTCAGAATGTGCTCGTAAATCTGTTGTTCCCAGACACTAGCTCCGGGAATCGTCGCCTTCTCCATGCGGCTCACCTCGCAGTTCGTGGATAGTCAAGACATTGTCGCCTGTATCGGCCACACCCTCCAGAGCCGAAGGTCCCGAACGCGTCCAGATGGCGAATCACCGGCGAGCCTTCCAAGTCCCGTCAGCTACATCGACGACACCCCTTCAACCCACCCTCGTAACCGGCATCGATCGTGAGCACGCCGGATGCCCGCTACCGCTCGCCGTCGACCTCCGTGAGGATGCCCTGGAAGTACCGGTGATGGCGACGTACATGAGGTGCCACTGAAACGGCGTCCCCGATCGCTCTGCCCGGATCACGCGTGTAGCCGGCGATATCGTTTGCTGCCACTCACCGAGGTGAAAGCCGATCGCCGAATCGACTGTCCACCGTGACACTCGGCCGTCAACCGGAACCACTCGGGTTCAGATGGAACCGTCCAGGGACACGTGCAGGTCCTGGCGGAGTGCATCGATGTCGACGGGTGTGCCGGCCATCGTCTTCAGGAGTTCGCCGAGGTCCCAGGTGACGAGGCGTCCTTAACGGACGGCGAGGATCCCGACGGAGCGGATCGAATGCAGGTCGTCCCAGTCGAGGAGTGCATACGAGACGATCTGTTGGAGGTCCCGCCGACGGAGCCCACACTTCACGGTCGCCTTCACGTCGACGAGGAGGCCGCTCGCTGTGACGTAGTCGGCGTCGGCGCCACCGACGGCGCGCGCGATCCGGCGAATGTCGGCGCTACATGGGTGCCGGGCAGACGGTGCTCTGCGACGAGTGGCAGCGAGAGTTCGGTGAGGGCGACCGTGTCGTCTATCCATGGTTGCGGCGCGGCAGCGAGCAGTCCGTCGAGTGTGGTGTGGCCGGTGAGCGCTTCGACGTGCGGGTCGTCTCGTCGTCCGGTGCGGTAGAGCCGGTCGAGGAGGCCGCCGACCCTAGCCACCCGGGCGGCCACCTCGGCATCGAGAACGCCCGGGCCGCGGTCGATCAATGACTGGTACTCGGCGGCCGTGGACGAGTCGACTTCGAGGCTCGTGAGCTCTGTGGCGGATTGGCTCGCGATCGTGCCGGCGGGAGTGGGATCGACGTGCCACAGGATCCGAGCGGAGATCGCGTGGCCGATGACGTCCCATGGCGGCCGCCCCGATGCGGGATCCGGGACGGTCGTGTCGGCGCCGCGCATCGCTTCTCGGTAGCGGTGCTGCGCGGGCTTGGCGTCGGGTAGCCGGGCGGCAAACCACCGCCGGATCATCGAGGCCGGGTCTTCGAGTTCTCGTTTCAGAGTCATGCCTCGGACCGTACGAAGCGCTCCCCCCACGTTGGCAGCGAAACCCGGGGGGTCTGGCCTACGGTCGCCTGGATGTCACGCAGCGCTCCATCCGCCGCGGTCCTCGCCGTCGTCGATGAGCTGCGTACTTCGGGCGTCGAGCTGTCGGAGCGTCAGATCGAGAGCCTCCAAGCCAAGGGGGTCCTTCCGAAGGGCGAGCACGTACATGACGGCGGCGGCGGTTCCAGGGTCGTGCTGCCCGATGACTTCCTGGTACGGGCCCACGCCGCCGCGTCGCTGCCCACCCGACGTCGGTCGGCGGCGAACGTCGCTGCGGTCATGTACATGTCCGGTGAAGAGATCACGGAGGCCGATGCGGCGCTCATCGGACAGCGGGCACGGGAGCTGCTCGATGAGATGGTCAAGAGCCTCGATGACAAAGAGTCCATGCGAAACCAGCTTCGGTCGTCCCGATCCCCTGCTGTTCGGCGCAACCGCCGGCTCACTCCGATCGAGGCTCGCAGTCGACGCCGGCCTCCACGATGAGGCTCCCCCGAATGTCAACGACGTGCTTGCGTTCGAGGTGCACAGCTCGGCGGGCTTCTCGCTGGGGACGAGGACGTTGAGGTCGACGAGACACTCGTAGCAACGACGATGCTTGATCGGGCTGTCGCTGCAATCGTTCACGGTGTCCTTGGGGAGCTCGGTGGGATGCTCAGAACGGTTGGTGGCGCTGCGGAGCTCGTGACGGTGGAGGCTCTCGACAGGACTCGGTGGATCTGGAAGGTGCTGGTGCCCAAGGCCACGATCCAGCGTGCTTCCTCCATGGACCCGGACTCGCTCGTCTGCGCGATCGCCACAGTCGTCGGCATCAGAGCAAGGGAGTCCCAGCCGTGACGTGAAGGGAGGAAGTCCTCGCGGCGTTCGATGTCCTGTGCTCCGAGTCAGATCGGGTCGACTTCGCCCCGGCCGAGGTGATCAAGGCGATACGTCACTCGGGCTCGACGTACAAGGACTCCACGATCCGCACCCACGTGGTCAGCCACTTGCTCGAGGACGGGACGCTGATCCGGAGCGGCCCGGGCCGGTACCGGCTCGCCCGCCACCGCGAGAGGCCCGCTGAACCACCAACACCATCGCCGACCGCCAGCATCGACCGGATCCCAAGACCAGGTGAAGGCAGCCCTCCGGACCACCTCGAAGCCGGCGGCTAGATGTTGCCGTCGCGTGGGGCCGTGGACGTGGCATCGACATCGACGCCCGCCGTAGCGACGAACGTCTCGTCATCGAAGCCAAAGGCGAGGCGCACGCGGGCCCCAACAGGTCAACCTGTCAACGGTCAGTAGGAATCGCGCGTAGACGGTCAGCAGAACTGCGCGCTG
>CAXBAZ010000605.1:0-3157 GCA_963973395.1 uncultured Acidimicrobiaceae bacterium | reverse complement strand
TCTCCCGATCGACCGTCCCACGGCCGATGCGATCGTGGCGTCCGGCGGCACCGCGTCACCGCTGCTGATGAACTGCTCGGGCAAACACGCCGCGATGCTGGCGGCCTGTCGCGCCAACGACTGGCCGACCGAGAGCTATCTCGATCCCGATCATCCCGTGCAGCGAGCGATCACCGAACGCATCGAGAAGCTCGCCGGCGAGGTCACCCACATCGGCGTGGACGGATGCGGTGCACCGGCTCACGCGATGCCCCTCGTGGGCCTGTGCCGGGCCTTCGCCGCGCTGGCCATCGAACAGGGTGACGTGTGGTCGGCGATGACCGCACATCCCGGTCTGGTCGCGGGCGACCGCCGCGACGCGACGCGCCTGATGCGTCTCGTCCCTGCCCTGATGGCCAAGGACGGCGCCGAGGGCGTGTTCGCCGCAGCGCTCCCCGACGGGCGCGCCGCCGCCGTCAAGATCGCCGACGGCGCCGGCCGGGCCGCCGGCATCGTGATCGCAGCAGCACTCCGCACGATCGGTGTCGACGTCGATCCGGATCAACTGGGCCAGCCGATCCTCGGTCACGGCCGACCGGTCGGACGGATCCGACCGACGTTCGGGGTGTGAGGTGAACGGTCCCGAGTTCCGTCCGCTCGACGACGTCGTCTACGGCGAGGTCGAGCAGGTCAGCCCGCTGATCCGGCGCGTCATCGCCGAGAACCCGTCCAAGTTCACGTACCGGGGCACCGGAACCTACATCGTGGGTCACGGCGACGTCGTCGTGATCGATCCCGGACCGCGTCTCGATTCGCACCGGGACGCCTTGGCCGCTGCGCTCGCCGGCGAACGGGTGCGGGCGATCCTGATCACCCACTGTCACGCCGACCACTCGCCGCTCGCGGCCTGGCTCCGCGCCGAATCGGGCGCGCCGACGATCGCCTTCGGTCCCCACCCGCGTCCTGCACCCGGCACCGAGCCGGTCGAGTCCGCTGCCGTCGACGATCACGCTGACGACGCGGACGACGACGCGGACGACGACGCGGTCGAGATCGAGGAGTCGACCGACTACGACTTCGTGCCCGACGTCGTGGCGGGCGACGGCGACGTCGTGGTCGACGAGCATGGCCTCACGATGACCGCCGTGCACACACCCGGCCACACCTCCAACCACATGTGCTGGTCGCTCGAGGCCGAGCAGGCGTTGTTCACCGGCGATCACGTGATGGGGTGGAGCACGACCGTCGTCTCGCCGCCCGACGGCGACATGACCGCCTACCTCGACTCGCTCCGCCGCGTCGCCGGACGCAACGACGCCGTGCTCTGGCCGACCCACGGCCCGGCCCGGGAGGACGGGGCGGCCTACGTCACCGCGCTCGTCGAGCATCGACTGGAGCGCGAGCGCGGCGTGCTCGAGGCCGTCCGAGCCGGTCGATCGACGATCCCCGAGATGGTCGCGCTGCTGTACGCCGACGTGCGGGAAGAGCTGCACAAGCCGGCCGGCCGGAGCGTGTGGGCGCACCTCGAACGGCTGGTCGCGGTGGGTGCGGTCGAGGTCGAGGGTGCCGATGGGCCGGCCCTCGACGCCCACTACCGGGCCGTGTGAGGCGGCGAGACCCCGCCGGCAGCAGCCGGGCGAACGTTTGATATCACGCGTGTCCCCCGGGGGTGGCATGATGGGTGCGGACAACAGATCGACCGACTGCGACGTTCACACGACGTGGTCGGCCGCACGTGGGGGCGCTTCGGGCGGAGCGCCCCCACGTGAACTTCTCCGGGCCGGCATCAGGCGAGGGAGGCGATCGCCGCCGCAGCCTTGGCCACGTCACCGAACCGGGTGGTCAGGGGCGACAGACCGTGGTCGGCCGCGAGTGTCGCCGTGATGCTCCTGGCGTCCGGGTGGTTCACGCACACGTGGCCGCCGCGCCGGTCGTCGTCGCGAGGTGTCGCCGACACGAGGCCCAGCCGATCGCAGCACTCGAGCGCGAACCGCCCCAGCTCGATCGACTTGGCGCGAATCGACTCGATCCCGGCTTCGGCCGCCACCTCGATGCCCGCCTCGGCGGCGACGAGGCCGAGGATGCCGGGGGTGCCGGCAAGCATCCGCCCGATGTCGGTCCGAGGTTCGAACCCGGCCCCCATGCCGAACTGCTCGGCACGGGCGAACCAACCATGGAACGGCTCGTCGATCTGTGCGATCAACTCGCGTGCAACGTACGTGAACGCCGGCGCTCCCGGTCCGCCGTTCAGGAACTTGTAGGTGCATCCCACGGCCAGCTGTGCGCCCGCTGCGCCCAGACCCACGGGGTGCAACCCGGCGGCGTGCGAGAGGTCCCAGACGACGAGCGCACCGGCGGCCCGGGCGCGTTCGGTCTCAGCGGCGAGGTCGACGATCTCGGCCGATCGGTAGTCGATCATCGACCGCACCACGACCGCGACGTCGTCGAGGTGGTCGAATCCCGGACGCACCGTGAGGCCGTCGCTGGTGGCGATCGCGTCGACGACGTATCGGTCGGTCGGGAAGTCGCCGGGGTCGACGCACAGCACCGACCGATCGGGCCGGAGCCGGAGCGCGGCACGGATGATCTGGTACAGGTTGACGGTCGTGCTGTCGTGCACGACGACCTCACCGGCACCGGCGCCGATCAAGGGTGCGAGTCGGTCACCCACACGCTGCGGCAGGTCGACCCAGTGCTCCCAACTGCGGATCAGGTCGGTCGCCCAGTCGCCCCGCATCACCGCGTCGACCCGCTCGAGCGTGCGTCGGGGCGGCATCCCGAGCGAGTTGCCGTCGAGGTAGGCGAGCGTCGGGTTCGGGATGTGGAACTGGTCCCGCCATCCGCCCAGGGGGTCGTCGCGGTCGAGTTCGTCGGCGCGCCGCTGCAGGTCGTCGGTCATCGTCGTGCTGTCTCCGTCGGGTGGTGGCTGTCAGGTGTCGTCGTGCAGCCGGATGAAACTCGCGTGTCGCACGAGACCGTCGTTGGTGAACTCGGCCATCTCGACCGTCGCTCGGAACCTGACCGAGGGCGCGCTGCTGGTCATCGTCGTCCTGTTCCTGCTGCTGGGCAACATCCGGGCGGCCACCATCACGGCCCTGATGATCCCGCTGTCGTTCCTGTTCGCCGTCATCGGCATGAATAGGTTCGGCATCAGCGGCAACTTGATGAGCCTGGGCGC
>CAXBAZ010000604.1:0-3159 GCA_963973395.1 uncultured Acidimicrobiaceae bacterium | reverse complement strand
GACGACGACGACGTGCCGCCGTCCCCGAAACTCCATGCCAGCGAGAGCGAGTCACCGGGGTCCGGGTCGGCCGTTCCGAGGCTCGAGAAGTTGCACGTCAGCTGCGAACACGACGGCGGGTTGAGCACCGGCACGGGAGCGACGTTCCCGGGCGGAGCGACGATCGTCACGACTTGCGAGTACTGCGCCTCCAGACCGTAGTAGTCCTCCACCGTCAGCGTCACCGTGTACGAGTTCGCGCTCGTGTAGGTCCTCGTCGGGACCGGGCCCGAACCGCTGCCGTTGCCGAAGTTCCACCGGTACACGAGCGTGGTGGGTTCCTCGTCGGTCGACGAGCGAGCGTCGAAGGTGCACACGTTGTCGTCGCACGCCCACGTGAAGTCGGCGACCGGCGGATCGTTCGGCGGGCTCGTGACGCTCACCGCGATCTCTCCCGGCACTTCCGTGGCGAAGCCATGATGATCGACGCCTCGCACGAACACCGTGTAGTCGCCCGAGGGAACCGGGGGTGAGGTGTACGAGAAGTTCGAGCCGGGGGAGCCCGGGCTGTTGAGGAACGCCGGTCGCCAGCTGGTGTTCGAGCTGGTGAAGTCACCGGACGAGTTCATGTAGCGCCCGGCGCTGTTGCGGACGGCGACCTGCGCCGAGGCGATCTGTCGATCGTCCTCGACCCGACCGCTGATCACGAGACGGGCGTCGGTGAACGTGGTGCCGCTCGGCGGCGACAGCTGCGTGATCACCGGTGGGTTGTCACCCGGGTACACGAAGTAGCGGGCGGTGGCGCCCGACTGGGACGGGTCGATCTGGCCGGCCGTGTCGACGGCGTACGCCGAAACGCTCCAGTCACCTTCGATCGGGAGGTCGAGCGAGATGCTCCACGTCACCGACGACGTGTCGGGATTCGGCACGAGGGTCGCCGGGATCCGTACCCGCGTGCCGCCGGTCGTGCCGTCGGGCTGCAGGTAGACACCGGTGTCGAGATCACGGAGCTCGACCAGCACCTGGGCGACGCCGATGTCGTCGGTCGCCGTGCCGGTGAGGTCGAGGCGGAGCACATCGACGTCGTCCACGGTGCCGGTGATGTCGAGTCGAGCGTCCGGAGGAGCGTCGCCCTCGATCACGACGTTCACGTCGAGTTCCGCCTCGAGGCTCGACGACGTCGTGAGGCCGATGTCGTCGGTCGCCCTGATCTCGAAGTCGTAGCGACCCTGATCGAGGTTGAACGGTGTCGTGTACGTCCAGTTGTAGCTCGTCCCCGAGATGTTCGCGGGCGAGATCCGGTACCAGCCGGTGCTGAGGCCGAGACCCCAGAGACCACCCGCGTCGAGACTCTCGTCGGTGATGCCGTTCCGGATCCGGATCTCCACGTTGCGGAGCCCCTCGTCGTCGGTTGCGATGCCGGTCAGCGTGAGCGGCGAACCAGGTGCGACATCGAACGTGCCGTCGAACGGCGGGCTCACCACGATCGGTGTCGTGATCGCGACCTCTGGCCGGATGGCCGTCTCGCTCACGATCCACGATCGGGTTGCGCTCCGGAGGTCGGCCTGGCCCGACGTGTCGACGGCGATCGCCTGCATCAACCACTCGCTCTCGTACGGCACGGTGACGTCGTAGGACCATGTGGCGGCGGTCGCACCGATCACGTCCGGTTCGATGGTGAACGTGTTGTACAGGGCGTCGACGGTGCCGTCGTTCTGCAGGTAGCGGTTCTGGGCGTCACGCAGCGAGATGCGGATGGCGACGACACCGAGGTCGTCGTTGGCCGTACCCGTCGCGGTGAAGTCCAAGGTGGGGATCACGCCGAACGGGCCCGAGATGTTGGTGGTCGGCGTCTCGTCGGAGAGACCGAACGTCTCGATCCACTGCTGGTCCTTCGTGTTCGCACTGCTCCCGTTGTTCCCGAAGGTGCGAGCGAAGAACTTGATATCCCGGTTCCCCGAGATGGTCAGCGGCAGGGTCCACGTCGTCGAGGTCGCGCCGGGGTCGGCCACGATCGTGTTGATCGCGTTCCAACCGCCCCAGGTCACGAGGTCGTCCTGGAGGTAGTTGTTGTTGCTCATGACCTCGAGCTGGACCCGCTGCACGCCGCTCGTCGCGGTCGCCGTGCCGCCGACCAGGAACTCCTCGTCGGCCGTCTCGACGCGCCCTTCGATCGGGAAGAGGATCTTGGTGGTGTTCTGGCCTTCTGGTGCGACGCTCGCGACGTCGTAGAACGCCACGCGCCCGACCTGGTAGCCGCCCTGGACCATGCCGTCACCGCCGGTGAACAACCCCCGTGGCGTGACCAGCATCGCCTTGTTGCCTTCGAACGAGTTGGAGCCCGGGTTCCATTCGATCGCCTTGCCGTAGACCGGGTCGATCGCCGCGATGTGGTTGCGGATCACGATGTCGTCACCCAGGCCGTAGCCGGCGAGGCCCTGGCCCTTGCCATACCCGACGGTGTCGAGGCCCGGCCACGGGTCGGGAGCGGTCTGCGACTCGACGTAGTTCATGTGGCCGCCGAGGAAGACCGCGTCATCGCTGATGTCGATCGAGTAGATGCTGTCGAACATGCGCGAGATCCACATCGGCTCCTGGCGATCGCCCAGCAGGTTGCCGGCTGGGTCGACGAGACGGAACGCGATCGCCGTGTCGCTGATCGGCGGACGGTCGCCGCCGGAACCAGATCCGACCACGAAGTACTCCCCGTTGGGAGCGATCGAACCGGCGTAGATCCGATTGATGCCGCCGACGGTGGCGAGATAGTCCTCCCACAGACGCGAACGCCACTCGGTCAACTGGTTGGTCGTGGCGTCGATGATCGCGACGCCGTAGCGGTTCTGGCCGTTGACCTGCCGACCGGTGTGGACGACGAGCAGCGTCGTGAGGTCCTCGGAGAGATCGAGGGCCTGCACCTGGAGGGCGCCGTTGACGCCGATGCCGCCGGTCAGATCGTTGACGAAGTTCGTCCGCAACTGGCCTGTGTCGAGGTCGACGGCTGCCAAGCCGAAACGTTGCGTGTTGCGGACCGCCGAGAACTGACCCCCGACGTAGACGGTGTCGTTCGAGACCGCGACGGCGGTCGCCGCCGAGTTCGCATTCGCCGTGAACGACGTGACCGTCGCCCCTGTGACCGGGTCGATCGAGGCGATCGAGCGCTCCAAGGCGTTCACGGGCCCC
>CAXBAZ010000603.1:0-3182 GCA_963973395.1 uncultured Acidimicrobiaceae bacterium | reverse complement strand
CGCGGACAGGGGGGGAGGTGTCGTTCGATCTCGGCGGGTTCGTGTCGACGGGTGTCGTCACCGACTACACGCCGAACCGTCGATTCGCGTACGAGGAACCGTGGCCGATCGCCGACCGGGTCGACGACATCCCGGCCGAGATGGTCGAGTGGTTCCACACGATCGGGGTGCCGCTGTCGCAGGTCCACCAGGACCTGGCATCGGTGAGCCCGATCGCGACCGAATTCCTCGTCGAATCGGCGTCCGGCGGGAGCTGCGTGATCCGCGTCGTGTCGAGTGCGTACGGAAGTGGAGCGGATTGGGAGCGGGAGTTCTTCGCCGAGATGGTCGTCGGCTGGGCCGAGATCCTCGACAACCTCCGCGCCCATCTCGGGACGGCGTCACCATGAACGGAGCGAACGGAGCGAACCGGGTTCGCTCCGTTCAGGGTGAGGCGGCGCCGGGGCCGGGCTCGGCCCGGACCGACCGGGCGTCGAGGCGTTCGCCGCATTCGCTGCACGCTGCCTCGACGTGGGTGACGTGCCCGCAACCGACATGGCGGAGCACGATCGGCTCGTTGCCCTCGCCGACCAGCCACTCGTCGCCCCATTGACGCAGCGCCGTCAACACCGGCCACAGCGCCCGACCTCGCTCGGTCAGCACGTAGTCGTAGCGGCCCCGGCCGGTGTCGTACGGGCGTCGTTCGAGGATCTCGGCCTCCACGAGCTTGTCCAGGCGGTCGGTCAACACGTTCCGTGAGATGCCCAGGCGCTCGACGAAGTCGTCGAACCGACGGACCCCGAGGAACACGTCGCGCACGATGAGCAGGGTCCACCACTCGCCGACGAGCTCCAACGACTGCGCGATCGAGCAGTTCATGGCGGCGAACGAGACCTTGCGCATGGTTCGAGCGTACGCGAGTTGCGTCAAACAACTCAACCTGTCATGCTCAGTTCGATGAAGCAACTCACGATCGATGCGACGGAGTTCGACCGCACGGTGACCGCGCGGCCCACCGACGCCGACGGCTTGTTCGAGATCGACATCAGCGACGCGTGGGCATCGCTCGTCGGTGCCCACGGCGGGTTCATGACGGCGGTCGCCACACGCTGCGCAGAACAGATCGCGCCGGGCCGCCTCGCACGGACGGTCTCGACCACGTTCGTCCGCCCCGGTCGGATCGGACCCGCCACCATCCGCACCGACGTGGTCCGCAGCGGCCGCTCGATCACCACCGTGAACGTCGACATCGAGCAGGCGGAGCGCACGGTGACCTCGTCGCGCCTCACGTTCGTGGCGCCGGTGCGAGGTGCCGAGTGGTCGACGAAGGCGCCACTCGACCTGCCCCCGCCCGCCGAGTGTGTGCCGGTGACGCCGCCGCACGCGGTCGCCCACTTCGACCGCGTCGACGGATTGCTCGACCCGGCGAGCCTGCCGTTCACGGCGGGGGAGCGGGCGATGGTCCAGGGCTACATCCGGCCGCTCGAACCCCGAGCGATCGATGCCGCATGGCTGGCGATGGCGACCGACTGGTTCCCGCCCCCGGCGTTCGTGCGCATCGACCCTCCGGCCGGCGGCATCAGCGTCGACCTGACCACGCACGTCCACCGCACGATCGACGAGCACGACGGGAGCTGGCTGACCGGTCGGTTCGAGATCGCGACGAGCGCCGGCGGTCTGGCCGTCGAGCACGGGATGATCCGCACGCTCGCCGGCGATCTGCTCGCCGAGTCGTTCCAGACCCGCTGGATCGCCGGAGCCTGACCGGCGATGACGAGCGACTCGCTCCGAACACCGCCGTTCCCGACGAGCCCCACGGCGCGAACCGGCGTGGAACCGGCGGCCGCTGCACGCAGCACGCTCGTGATCGCCTCGCTCGCCACGCTGGCGACGTTTCTCGACACGACGATCCTGTACGTCGCCTTCCCCGACATCGGGAGGACGTTCGGCGAAGCGAGCGCGGCCGAACTCTCGTGGGTGCTGAACGCCTACACCATCGTGTTCGCAGCCGTGCTCATCCCGGCCGGCAAGTTCGCGGACCGCTTCGGCCACCGGCGAGCTTTCCTCACCGGCTCGGCGGTGTTCACGGTCGCCTCGATGGCCTGCGGGGCGGCGCCGACCGTCGAACTGCTGGTCGGCTTCCGTCTCGTGCAGGCGCTCGGCGCAGCGACGCTGATCCCGTCGTCGCTCGCGCTCGTCATGCACGCATTCCCGCGGGATCAGTTGCCGCGGGCGGTGGCGATCTGGGGTGCCGCCGGAGCGGTCGCCGGCGCGCTCGGGCCGACACTGGGTGCCGCGATCGTCGAAGGGGCGAGCTGGCGGTGGGCGTTCTACATCAACCTGCCGGTGGGCGTGTTCACGCTCGTGGCGGGCCGTCGTCGGCTGAGCGAGTCGTCCGATCCCGACACGCGCGTGCCCGCCGTGGGCGGTGTCGTGCTGATCGCGGTCGCGGCCGGCGCCCTCTCGTACGGCGTGGTCCGCACCGAGGCCGACAGCTGGACGAGCGGCGGCACGGTACTCGCGCTGGCGCTCGGCGTCGGCCTGCTCATCGCGTTCGTGCTCCATCAGCGCCGCACCAGCGCGCCGGCGCTCGACCTCGACCTGTTCGCCATCGTCAACTTCCGGTGGGGCAATCTGGCGATGCTGGCGTTCGGCATCGCGTTCTCGGCGATGTTCCTCGGTTCGATCCTGTTCCTGACCCAGGTGTGGGGCTGGTCGATCCTCGCAGCCGGCTTCGGCATCGCGCCCGGGCCGGCGCTGGTCGCCGTGCTCGCTCCGCGCTTCGGTGCGCTGGCGGGTCGCATCGGTCAGCGCCCGATCCTGACCTTCGGCGGGATCGCATACGCCCTGGGCGGCGCGTACCGGCTCGTCATGCTGGGTTCGGACGAGAGCTACGTGGTCGACTACCTACCCTCGATGCTGATGACGGGCGTCGGGGTCGCCTGCTGCTTCCCGCAGCTGTCGAGTGTGGTCGCCCAGTCGCTGCCTTCCAATCGGATCGGGATCGGTGGCGCCTCACTCCAAGCCATCCGCCAGTTCGGTGGCACGTTCGGCGTGGCGCTCACGATCGCGTTCCTGGGCGTCAGGTCGGGCGGTGATCCGTTCGCGGCCTTCGACCGCGCGTGGTGGCTGATTGTCGCCGGTGGCGGCGCCACATCGCTCCTCGTCCTCCCGATGCGCACGGCGCAACAGCCGACCTGACG
>CAXBAZ010000602.1:0-3187 GCA_963973395.1 uncultured Acidimicrobiaceae bacterium | reverse complement strand
CGACCGCCGAAGCCGACGTGCCGCCGACCACCGATCCGGCGGCCGAAGCCGCGCCCGATGAACCCGCGGTCGCGACGACGTCGCCGTCCGCACCGCCGCCCGAGCCCGACGAGTCGGAACCGACCGAGACATCCGAGCCGGCCGTGGCGTCGACGATCAGCTTCGTCAATCCCGACGGAACCGCGGTCTATCCCAGCCGGACGGTCTTCACCGTCACGAGTTCGACGACCGGCGAGTCGTTCACGGTTCCCGTCACGGGGGCGGGAACCGACACCCTGACCCAGGTGGACGTCGAGCCGGGCACCTACGAGGTCACCGCCGCCGAGACGACGATCGTGCGGGACGTCACGTATACCGTGCGGGACTTCGCGCCCGTCGAGCTGACGGTCGGTGAGTTCGCCGACCAGCAGGCCGTGGTCGAGTTCGGCGTGGAGGCGCGCGTCGCCCCGCTGTCACTCCGGATCGCCGGCATCGACGCCACCGGGGTCGACTTGGCCTGGCGTGGGCCCGACGACGTCACCGGGTACTCCGTTCGTCGAACCGAGGGGGACGAGCCGGCAGCCAGTGCGACCGACGGCGTCGCCGTCGAACTCGACACACCCGTCGCGACCACGGTCACGGTGACCGGCCTGGAACCCCAGACGGAGTACACGTTCGCTCTGTTCGCCACGACGGCCGACGGTGGGTCGCCGCCGTTCAGCTCGGTGACGACCTCGACCCCGAGCTGGGACGGCAGCACCCCGGCCTACGCACTCGCTCCCAACACCATCCTGCCGACCGACCTCGCCGCGCTGAACGCGCAGAAGGTCGGAGAGTCGCTCGTCCAGGTCGAACTGTCACCCGGGAACGTCGACCGAGCCAGCTCCAGCCCGCTGCCCGGCCTCGGCGCGGACGCGCTCGATGCCGGGTGCGTCGTCGGATCACCGTTCCTCGTGTCGTACGACGTCGCCGGCGACGAGGGGTTCTTCGGCGTGATCGACTCGTGCGATGCCGGACCCGCCGCCGTCGGATTCTCACCGGGTCCGGGTGAGGGTGTCGTCGCGATCGTCAACACCGACGTGCCGCTGGCCGCCGTGGTCGCGTATCTCGACGTCAGCCTCAGTGACACGTTCGCGTGCACCGCGCTGGCGTCCGACGGGAGCAGCGTCGAGGTCGATGCCGAGAACTGCGAAGGCGGGGATGTCGACGGAGACGGGCTCGCCGATTCGGCCGAGACCCTGTGGGGCACCGATCCCGAGAACGCCGACACCGACGGCGACCGGTTGACCGACGGCGAGGAGGTGAACGAGTACGGCACCGATCCGCTCAACGTCGACTCCGACTTCGACCTGCTGTTCGACGAGGAGATCACGTTCTTCGGTACCGACCCGAACGATCCCGACACCGATGGTGACGGGTGCTGGGACCACGGCGAGAACGTGGTCGGTCGCGATCCGCTCGATCCCGACGACGCCGGCGGCGACTGCTTCGAGCCGAACTGGAGGGTCGAGGTCGAGCGTCAGCGCGCCGAACGCGACGCGGACCAGGACGGTTCCGGACCTCCGGCGCCGGGCGAGGACGCACCTGCCGGATTCGCCCCCAGAGGCTTCGCATCCGGACGTTCGTTCCAGCGAGGGACGGGCATGGCGGCAACGCACCCCGTGCGGCAGGCCGTCGAATGCGAAGGTTCGGCCGGCGCCGAGATCTCGGCGGTCGCGTACATCAAGCCGACGATCGACATCCGGCAGTTGGAGCTGGACTGGACGTCGCTCGACTGGGACTTCACGGTCGGTCTCGAGATCGGGGTCGAGGCGGGCGTCACGATCGAGGGCACCTATGCGTGCGAGGTCGAGCTCCCGAGCTTCATCGCCCAGCTCACCACGACGCCGGTGCCGCTCAACATCGAGATCGCACCGGTGCTCGAGGGTTCGGCGACGGCCACGGTGGAGATCGACGGTCCGTCGGCGAAGGTCAACATCGACCTCGTGAGCGACTCGTGGCTGAGCATCAGCCCTTTGCTCTCGGGCGACTGCGACGACCATCCCGAGCGATGCCCGATCTTCTTCGACCCACGGGGAACCACGCGACTCATCCCGCCCCGGCTGACGGTCGAGGCGCCGTCGGTGAAGATCGAAGGAGAGCTGGGCCTCGACGCCGGGGTCGACGCCACGTTCGGCATCGGCTTCAAGAGCAGCGTCTCTGCCATCTCGAGCGGCTTCAGCCTGAAGCTCGTCCCGGTCGCGGCCCGGGCGAAGGCGGCAGCCGGCGACACCGCCTGTGCAGAGCTCTCCGTCGGCGGCACGGTCGCGGTGTCGGTGCGCGAGGAGGCGTGGATCGACGTGCCCTTGTTCGGCAAGCGTGGCCTCGACGAAGCCCAGGAGATCTTCGAGACCGACATCGCCTATCCCGACGCCACCTTCACCCTCGGTACCTGCCCCGACTGACACGACGACCCGCACCCTGTCGTCGCGCGACCTGTCGACCCCGCACCTCGTCGCGCACCCTGTCGTCGCGCGACCATGTCGTCGCGGGCCGCCCGCGGCGGCACTTCGTGTGTCGTCGGGCTCCCGGCCGGGTACGTGCTCCGACATGGCACCCGACGAACAATCCTCCACCCGTCCGACCGACTCGGCGGCATCGACGACATCGACGAACGGCACCGACACCGTCCGGGAGTATCGCGGGACCGGGATCATGTGGACCGGGCTCGCCCTGCTCGCGGCGCTCGCGCTGCTCGTGATCGTCGCCTTCCAGAACACCCACGACGTCGTCTTCGACTTCCTCTGGTGGGAGGCGCAGATCCCGCTGATCCTGATCCTCCTCATCACGTTCGCCTTGGCGGTGCTCGCATCCGAGACGATCGGATTCGTGTGGCGGCACCGCCGTCGGCGTCGTCTCCGCGAACGCGATGAACTCGAGCGACTGCGTCGGGAGAACTGACGCTCGCCGCGCGCCGGGTCGCCGCCAGGCCGACCCGGCCGCTCCGGCGCGGGAACACGAGCCGTGGCGACCTCCCGCCCACCGCCGCCGACCCGGAATGGGTCGACGACTCGGGCGGTCCGGCGCGCGCACGTGCCCGCTGGGCGCCACCATCGCGGGCGAACCCTTCTTCCCGGAGCACGCCGCGCTCCGCATCGTGCAGATCGTCGTCCTCACCTACGCCGTCGTCGTGTTCGCGGCCCTCGCCGGGACGGTGGGCGCGTTCCTC
>CAXBAZ010000601.1:0-3190 GCA_963973395.1 uncultured Acidimicrobiaceae bacterium | reverse complement strand
GGCAGATCCGCATCGGCGCGCTGCCGCTGGTGGCGCTGGTCTCGGCCGCGCTCGTGCTCGGTCTCCAGCAGCAGGGTCCGCTGCGTCGGCTGCTCGAGCACGAGGGCATCGTGTGGGTCGGCAGGGTGTCGTACGGCCTGTACCTCTTCCACTGGCCGATCTTCGTGCTGGTGCACCCCGACCGTTTCGCCTGGCCCGGTCCGCTGCTGTTCGCGGTCCGGATCGTGCTCACCCTCGCCGTGACGATCGTCTCGTACGAGTTGATCGAACAGCCGATCCGCACCCACAGGGCGAGTGCCCCACGCCTGACGTTCACCACGGCCGTCCTGTCGAGCGTGGCTGTGCTGGTGCTCGCGGTGGCCGTCGTCCCGCGCGGCATCGGCGAGTACTGGAACGCCGATGCCGAGGTCGCCGAGGCGGCGTCGATCGAGGTCACCGACGAACCGCTGCTCGAGCTGGGCGTCGCGTCGTCGACGTCGCTCGTCCCGACCCCGTCGACCGGGTCGGCCACGGCACCTGCGTCGACCACGACGTCGACCGTGACGTCGACCAGGGTTCCGACCACGACATCGACCGTGACGCCGAGCACGAGATCGACCGGGGCTCCGACGACATCGGTGATCACCCCGTCGACGTCGCCGGCCATTCCGGGTCCGGCCGCCGACCTGGCGGCCCTGCCGGAGCTGTCGCGCCCGGTGCGGATCCTCGTCACGGGCGATTCGACGGCGAAAGCGTTCGGCACCGGTCTCGTCAACTGGGCTGCCGCGCATCCCGACCTGGCCCAGGTCGAGGTCGTCGGCGCCCCGGGATGCGGCATCCTGGTGGGTGGTGAACGCCGCACCGGCGATTCGATCGAGCCGGTCGAGGGCTGCGACGGATGGATCGAACGCTTCGTGTACCCCGAGGTCGAACGGCTCCGGCCCGACGTGGTCGTGGCGATGGTGACGTCGTGGGACCTGGTCGACCGCCGGTGGGAGGGCGAGACGTTGCTCACGCCGTTCGACGACGAGTTCGCCGGTCGGCTGGAGGCCGACTACCGGGCGTTCACGAGGACGCTCCAGACCGCCGGCGCCGGACGCGTCGCACTGGTCCGTCATCCGATCCCCGATCCGTACTGGCTCCCGCGCGCCGACGAGCAGGAGGACCCGGCGCGCCACCAGGTGATCTACGACCTGTACGACCGGCTCGCCGCCGAGAACGAGCACGTCGAGGTGGTCGCGCTCGACGGGTGGCTCCGCGAGGTCGGCCTCGATCTGAGCGAAGGGGTGCGCCCCGACGGGGTGCACCCGACGCCCGAGGCGTCCACCGACGTCAGCGAACGGTTCCTGGGAGATCAACTCGTCCGCGTCGCGCTGGGGGCGCCACGAACATGAACGATGCGGACATGAACGATGCGGACATGAACGATGCGGATGTGAGCGATGCGGACATGAACGACCCGAACGACCTCCCGGCCGTGGTCGTCTACACCGACGGAGCGTGTTCGGGGAACCCCGGTCCCGGCGGGTGGGGCTGGGCCGTCGCGCCCGACGGCACGCCGTGCGGTTCCGGGGGAGAGGCGCACACGACGAACCAACGCATGGAGCTGATGGCGGTGCTGCAGGCGCTCCGTTCGCTCGGGGTCGGATCCGAGGCCGGTCCGGTCACCGTCGTGTCGGACTCGACGTACGTCGTCAACTGTTTCCGCGACGGTTGGTGGGTGAAGTGGCAGCGCAACGGGTGGAAGAACTC
The DNA here is from genome assembly GCA_963973395.1 of uncultured Acidimicrobiaceae bacterium. Lineage (GTDB taxonomy): Bacteria > Actinomycetota > Acidimicrobiia > Acidimicrobiales > Ilumatobacteraceae > Ilumatobacter. The sequence continues at coordinate 1,459 of CAXBAZ010000601.1, read as the reverse complement.
GAAGAAGGAGCCGGTCGCCAACGTCGACATCTGGCAGCCGCTCGTCGAGGTCGTCGGTTCGGGATCGGTGACGTTCCGCTGGGTCAAGGGTCACTCGGGCGACCGGATGAACGATCTCGTCGACGGGCTCGCCGTCGCCGCGATCCCGGTTCCGTGACGCTGCTTCGCCGTCGCGAGCGATCGAACATGTACGTCCACCGGCCGCTCGCGCGATCGATTCGTGCGGGCGCGACGGGTCTCGAGTTCCGGGGCGCGCGTGCCGATGACCCGACGTGACGTTACAAACGCGTGACGGATCGCTACGGTGCGCGACCGTGAAGACTCCCCGCCGTCTCGCAACGGTGCTCACGATCGTGCTGGCGGGCACGAGCGCGCTCGCGGTCGGTTCGCCGACGTCGGCGGCACCACCCGGCGACGACGAGGTGATCGCGTTCGAGGTGCGCGGTGTCGGCAACGACCACGGCCGCGGGATGAGCCAGTGGGGTTCGTACGGCCGGGCGATCGCCGGTCAGCCGTGGCAGGCGATCCTCGACACCTACTACGGCGGCACGGTGCCGGGCACGGCGTCGAAGCCCGACCTGCGCGTTCGGCTGACTCCGTGGGACGGGGTCTCGACGGTGGGAGTCATCAGTCGGGGCGGGAAGGCCGGGTGGAACGGATCGGCCACGAACCACACGTCGATGTACGCCGTCGAGGTGGGTGCCGACCGGTTCGATGTCTTCGGCGCGACCTCGGGCTTCGGCTGCTACGGGACGTCGGCGTTCGTCGTGCCGAAGGTACCCCTCGCGACCGGCGACCGCGGTCAACCCGTGACGCAGATGCAGCAATTGCTCGCGCACTTCGGGTTCTCGCCCGGCCCGATCGACGGGATCTTCGGAGGCCAGACCGAGACGGCTCTGAGGGCGTTCCAGTCGAACGAGGGATTGGCGAACGACGGCACGTGGGACGCCGCCGACTGGAACCGCGCCGAGCAACGCCTGCAGGGACAGGACGCGCCGCCCTGGAAGAAGTTGAACGCCGAGCCCGTCGCCGGACCGATCCGGTTCACGACGTCGGTGAACCAGTCGACGTCGGGCGCCGCCGATGTGCTCGGCGTGTGCGAGCCGGACGGGTCGATCACCCACTATCGCGGGTCGATCGAGTTCGTCGACACCGGCGACGGCAATCGCGTGGTCAACCAGGTCGACATCGAGAACTACCTGCGCGGGGTGGTCCCGCGGGAGTCGCCGGCCTCGTGGGGCGACGCCGCCGGTGGTGCCGGCATGAACGCGCTGCGGGCCCAGTCGGTCGCCGCCCGTTCGTACGCGCTGACCCAGGGTCGGTACGGCTACGCGAGCACGTGCGACACGTCCTCGTGTCAGGTGTACGGCGGGTCCGCGCTGCGCACGAACGCCGGCACCGCCAACTCGCTGCGGATCGAGTTCGACAACACCGACACCGCGATCCGCGACACGGCGGG
>CAXBAZ010000600.1:0-3190 GCA_963973395.1 uncultured Acidimicrobiaceae bacterium | reverse complement strand
CTCCGACCTCCCTCAGCTACGGGGAGGCGCTCGACGAGGCTCTGTGCAGCGGATGGATCGACGGCCAGCGCAACGGCTATGACGAGCGGACCTACCTGCAGAGGTTCACCCCACGTCGCGCGAGTTCGCTCTGGTCACGGCGGAACGTCGAGATCGCGGAGCGCCTCGCCGCCGATGGTCGACTTCGACCGCGGGGCATCGCCGAGATCGAGAGGGCGAGATCCGACGGACGCTGGGACCGCGCCTACCCCGGGCAAGCGACCGCCCAGCCTCCGGATGCTCTCCGCACGGCCCTCGAGGCGGCACCAACCGCGAAGGCGGCCTTCGACCGCCTCGCCCGGACCGACCGCTTCAGCGCCCTCCTCCCGCTGCTCACGGCTACGAACGAGGATGCTCTCGAGCGACGGGTCGCGCACCTGATATCGCAGCTCACGCCACCATGACCGAGCGCCTCGCCGCGCCGGAATTGATCGGCCTTTCTGATAGGAGTTGCGCTCTGTCACAACTACCGTGGAGAGATGGAACGCGTCGAGGTGAACGGCGTCGCCATCGCCTACCAGCGCGAGGGCTGGGGCTCGCCCTTGGTCCTCGTTCACGGTGCGGCTCGGGACAGCCGCACCTGGGCTCCGCAACTCGCGGGCCTCACCGACGAGTTCACTGTCGTCGCCTGGGACGAGCCGGGCGCCGGCGGTTCATCCGACCTCCCCCACGGCTTCGCACTGGCCGACTTCGCAGACGTACTCGCCGCGATGCTCGACACCCTGGGACTCGGGCCGGCGCACGTGGCCGGCAACTCCTGGGGCGGCACGATCGTGCTCGAGTTCTATCGCCGCCACCCTGAGCACGTAGCGACGCTCATCCTGATCGACACCTACGCCGGATGGAAGGGTTCACTTCCCGCAGACGAGCTACGAGCGCGGGTTGCGGCCACCCGGAGGATGCTCTCCGTCCGGGATGAGGCCTTCGAGCCGACGACTCCCGGGCTCTTCGCCGGGGACCCGCCGGCACAGGTAGTCCACCTACTCGGGGCAATGGCCGCCGATGTCCGCCCGGACACCCTCAACACCGAGTTGGCGATCATTGCCGAGACCGATCTCAGCGGTGTGCTGCCCCAGATCACCGTGCCCACTCTGCTGATCTGGGGCCGGGACGACGCTCGCTCGCCATTGGGCGTCGGAGAGGGTTTTTACGAAGCGATCCCGGATTCAACGCTGGTCGTGATCGAGGGAGCCGGACACCTGAGCTATATGGAACGGCCCGAGCAGGTGAACCGGGCCATCCGTCAATTCTGTCGTGCCCATCCCCCAGTCGGATCGGGCTAGGCGAATGCCGCCGAGCGGTATGCCACGGACCGAGAACGGGTCCGGTGACCGAATCTCGCCGGACGCGGACCGGTTCATACGTTGAAGCGGAACTCTAGGCGATACCCGAAAACCCTTCCCTACCTGCGGTGATAATCCGCACCAGAGCCGGTTTAGTCCCGTAATGCTCGAGCCATGTCGTAGCTACATGCGACTCTTATCTCATGTCTGAACCAGATTCTCAGAGCACCGTCGACGCCACTGAGTTGTCCGAAGAAGCGGCGCCGTTCAACCCGGACACACTCCCGACGCACGAAGACCCCTCGGGGGAATGTGGCTCATCCCAATCGGGGGTGTAGGAGTTGGGGTCTGAAGCCGCCGGTCTCGAGCAGGCTTCGGGCGATGTAGTTGGTCAGGTTGCGGAACCCGAGTGCGGAGCCGCGCAGGCGTTCGAGCCGTCCGTTGAGCGCCTCGGTCGGCCCGTTGCTGGTGCCGGGTCGTTCGAAGTAGGCGAGCACGTCAGCGGCTCGCTTCTTCAGGGTCCGGCCCAGGGTGGTGAGCTCGGTGAGCACCTTGGGGACGCCGGCGCTGAGGTCGGTGATCAGCTTCTCCATGAGCTCGCGGCCACGTTGCCGGTCCTCGTGGCGATAGGCGGCGATCATGCGCTGGTAGACACCCCAGGTCGCCTCGACCTCGACGTGAGCGTCATCAATGAACAGCGCGCGTAGCCTGTCGCTCTGCTTGTCGGTGAGCAGGTCCGCGCCGGTGTGCAGCGTGCGCCGCGACTTGTAGAGCGGGTCGTCCCTGAACCCACGGTGCCCGTGGATCGCGAGTTGGACCCGGCGCCGGCACCTGTCGAGGGCGTCACCGGCCAAGCGCACGACGTGGAAGGGATCCATCACCGTGACCGCGTCCGGGATCTCCTCCGCAGCGGCGGTCTTGAACCCGGTGAAGCCGTCCCATCGCGACCACCTCGACCGCGTCACGGAAGGCGTCGTCGCGGTCGGCGAGCCAGGTCTTGAACGCCGCCTTCGACCGGCCCTCGACCATGTCCAGCAGCCTTGCTGGGCCGGCGCCATCGCGGACCGGGGTGAGGTCGATGATCACGGTGACGTACTTGTCGCCACGCCTGGTGTGGCGCCAGACGTGCTCATCGACGCCAATGACCTTCACGCCCTCGAACCGCGTGGGGTCGTTGATCAGCAGCCGCTTGCCTTCAGCCAGGACCGCGTTGTTGGCGGTGTCCCACGCGACCCCGAGTCCCTCGGCGACACGTGCGGCGGTGAGGTGTGCGACCACGATCCCTTCCAGCGCCCACCGCAGCCCGGTGCGCGAGAGCTTCGCGCGTGGCTCCGCCGCGGCGCTGGTGTCTTGGCGCCACACGTGTCCGCAGTCGGCACAGCGGTAGCGGCGCACTACAACTTCCAGCACGGTCGGTCGCCAGCCCAGCGGCTCGTGGGCCAACCGCCGGATCACGGTGTCACGAGCAGCGCCTTCGCTGCCGCACCGTCGGCACCACTGATCTGGTTCCACCACGCGGCACGCTAGGACCGCACGATCCGGTTCAAGTCGTTGCCCGGTCACGCTCAGACCGAGGCCGTCGAGTCGAGCGAAGGCGGTCAGGTCAGGGCGGCCGAAGCCGGCCGGCGGGGTAGCGTCGGACACATCGAGGTCTTTCGGATGGATGGCGTAGGAACCTCCATCGTCGGGAGACCTCGACGTCTATCTGCGGACCGACGCGCCCGGCCGACCTACACCCTCATCTGGGAAGACCCCTGAAACGTCTTCGCCGACGACGGGACCGGCGAGGAGGAGGGCGCGGTGAGCTAAAAGAATGGAGCTTGCTCGGCTTCGACGCCGCCGCAAGCTCCGGTGAAACGGTCGGTACT
>CAXBAZ010000599.1:0-3191 GCA_963973395.1 uncultured Acidimicrobiaceae bacterium | reverse complement strand
GGATGTCGAACGGGTGCTCGATCGCGTCGGCGATCATCATCGCGGCCGCCTCGGCGTCGCCCTGCGCCAGCCGCAGCAGCGCCAGTCCGGGATGCGGTGACCATGCGTGCTCGTGAGCGCCGAGGAACGCCTCCTCGGCGCCGTCGAGGTCGCCACGTCGCAGGCGGATGTTGCCGAGCTCGACCAGCGGCCACCCGAACTCGCGCCGCATCCACGGTCGCAACTCGTCACACGCCCCGAGCGCCTCCTCCTCGGCCAGGTCGCACGGCCCGGACATCCGCAGCACCTCGGCGCGGTGAACCCGGCATCGCCCCGCGATCGCGCCGATGCCGGCGCCGCGCCGCCAGCGGTGCATGACGTCGGTCCACTCGGCGGCCCGATCGTGGAGCGCCATGCCCTGCGCGGCACAGATCAGCTCGCAGTACATGATCCCCGTCGTCAACGGGTCGACCGCACCGGAGGCCAGATCGATCGCGATCTCGTCGAGCTGGTCGAGCCCGTCGTCGACCCGGCCCTCGAAGATGGTCACCCGCGCGGTGCACACGCGAGCGATCATCACGACCGAGTCGACGCCCAACCGTGCGCCGACGTCGAGGGCGCGGGCCGCGTTCGCCCGCGCGGCCACCATGTCGCCACACATGAAGCGTTCGTACGCCCCGGCGGCCGCGATGATCGCGTGGGCGGAGGTCTCGTCGAGCCCCTCGAGCACCCGCTCGGCCCGCCGCAGCCACGCTCGAACCGCCGCCATCAGGCCCGTGTCCATCATCAGGAACATCGCGACCATCGCGGCCGCGCGCGCCGCCTCGGGGCGGTCGTCGTGTTCCAGCAGCAGCACGTGGAGGTCCTCCCACGCCGTGATCGACGCTTCGAAGTCGCCGTCGCCGTAGAGGGCCATCGCCCGCAACTCGAGGCGCTCGGCGTCGGCGGCCGTGTCGCCCGATGGGTCGCCGGTCGCGTCGAGCGCATCGAGGGCTGCTCGCCAGTCGCCCCGATCGACGGCCTGACGCGCCGCCGAGATGTCGCCCATGTCGCATTGTGACACCAATTGTCACGCCTTCTCCCCAGCGCATCGTTTCGCGAAGCGCCGACAGACAATCCGTCGCTCGAAAGGCAGGCTCATGGAACCCACCGAACAACTCGCACACATCGTACCGACGCTCACCGCGCTGGTCGATCGCATCGACGCAACGCAACTCAACGACCCGACCCCGTGCGACGACTTCACCGTGCACGACGTGCTCGACCACATGATCGTGCTCGGCGGCACGTTCGCGTACTGGTTCCGAGGCGAGGACGCCCCGGAGATCACTGCGCCGCCCGTCTACGGCCGGGTTCCCGCCGCCGAGTTCACGGCCGCGATGAACGACCTGCTCGACGCGACGCGGTCGCCCGGGGCGATGGACCGGGTGATCCCGTCGCCGATGGGCGACATGCCCGGTTCGACGTTCGCCCGGCTCGTGGCGTTCGACGGCACCGTCCACGGGTGGGACCTCGCGACCGCGGCCGGTATCCCGTACGAACTGCCGACCGACGTCGTCGACGCGGTCGACGGGTTCGCCCGCGACGCGTTGACCGACGACATGCGCGACGGCGACACGTTCAAGTCGCCCACCGACGCACCCGACTCGGCCACCCGGCTCGAGCGGTTGGTCGCCTTCAGTGGCCGCTCGCTCTGACCCGACCAGCCGCACGAGAACCCCGTTCACCAGATCCGACAACCACACCGACAGAAGGAGCACCACCATGCATGTTTCCCAGAACGAACTTCCCATCAAGATCGACGCGCCGGGCGCCAACGCCCGGCACCACGGCGACTTCGGCCCGGCGAACGGCGACATGGCCGCCGAGTACTTCACGATGGCCGCCGGCGCCGACCTCGCCCCACTGCTCGAGGGACTCGAGCACGACGCGTGCCACTCGGCGCACTGGGGGTACATGGTCGCCGGTGAGGTCGTGGTGACGTACCGCGACGGCACCGACGAGCGCTGCACCGCCGGCGACATGTTCTACTGGCCGCCGGGCCACAGCGTGCGGGTGGAAGCCGATGCCGAACTGGCCATGTTCAGCCCCCGGGACGACCATGCGCCCGTGCTCGATCACATCGCCGCCAAGCTGGCGAACGCCTGACACGCCACGCACCGCTCCGACCCGAGACGCCACAGCGGCGTCGCCGCGGCGTCACAACGGCGCCGCGGTGGACGTCGCGGTGGATGTCGCGGGTCACGCGCTGCGCAGCGGCGCCGCATTGTCGGCGGCGGTGCGGCGATCGAGCGCTCGGCGGTGGGTCAGGATCTGGCGTTCCAGGTCGCGCAGCGCCGGCGATGGCTCCAGACCCAGTTCCTTCAGCGCCAACTCGGTGCACCGAAGCGATCGCAGCGCCTCGGCGTGGCTGCCGGTCTCCTGGCGCGCGAGGGCGAGGAGCGACGACAACGACTCGCGCAGCGGGAACGTGCGCGTCGCCCATTCGAGTTCGGCGATCGTCTCGCGAGCCCGATCCTGATGGAGGAGTGACTCCGCCCGCAGTTCGAGCGCTTGGAGCCGCAGCTCCTGCAGTCGTGTGATCTCGGCGGTTGCGAAGTCGTCGTCGGCGAGCTCCGCGTACGGGTCGCCCGACCAGAGCGCCAGTGCCGTGTCGGCCTGCTCGCCGGCCTGCACCCACCGTCGCGACCGCGCCGCCGCGTGTGCGTGCCGGGTCCTCTCGACGAAGTCGTCGCGATCCACGACAACGCCGGACGTTTCGACGCGATAGCCGTCGTGTTCGGTCACGATCAGGCCGGCGGGCACCAGGCGACGGAGCGCCGACACATGTGTGTGGATCGCCGCCCGCGCCGTCCGGGGTGCCGGCCCCGGCCAGAACCGCTCGACGAGCGAATCGGCCGGGACGCAACGACCGTCGCCGAGCAGCAGGATCGCCAGCAGACGCCGGTGGGAGGCTCGCGACGGCCCCGGTGCACCGTCGACGGACACCCCACCCAGTACTCGGATCCGAAGCCACGCGCCATCACGACGATCGGAACGCTCGGGTGCGATGTGTCCGATGTGTCCGATGTGTCCGAGTCCCATCCGCGTCGACCTCCGACCCTCGATCGTCCGACACTGCACGTGTCGGATCAAGCGCGATGGCTACTCAACATGGTGCACCTCACTACTCAGGGACCGAGCCGATGCCCGCCCACGGCGTCGGCACCGGC
>CAXBAZ010000598.1:0-3193 GCA_963973395.1 uncultured Acidimicrobiaceae bacterium | reverse complement strand
CACCCGACGGCTCGCCGGTCGCCCGCCCCGACGGCGCGTTTCCGCCGCCGACGGTCGACACCGAACCGGTTGCCCGTCAGACGAGTGATCTCGACGATCCGGACTCACCCGTGCTCGTCGGTGTTGCGTTCCGGCAACGTCTCATGGCCCAGGAGTACTTGATGGCCATGAGCCGGCTCCGGAGCGAGGGCTCGCTCCGGCTGAAGGACGCTGTCATCGTCGAGAAGTACGACAACGGCGACGTGAAGGTGACCGAGACGATCGACCCCACACCCGGCCGCAGCGCGCTCAACGGCGCGATGTGGACGGGCTTGTTGGGGCTGTTCGTCGGTGGGCCCGTCGGCTGGTTGGCCGGGATCGGGATCGGGGCCGGGGCCGGGGCCGTCACGGCGAAGGTCATCGATCTCGGGATTCCCGACGAATGGGTCGACTGGTTCAAGGAAGTGGTCCAGCCCGGCACGTCGGCGGTGATCATCCTCGCCGAACAGGTCGACGTTCGAGCGCTCGAACGTGAGGCGCAGCGGTTCCCCGGCGCCGAACTGATCGAGTCGACGCTGCCCGATGCCGCGATCAGCGACCTGACAGCTGCCTTCGGGCACCGCTGAACCGGTAGGTCGCTACCAGCGCAGGGCGGCGGCGACGCCGTCGTCGAGGATCGCGACCGACGGCACGACCACGATGTCGGCGCCCGTTGCGAGCGCTCGGGCGATGCATCGGTCGATGTGGCGGTCGGATGCCGTCGAGTCCGCGTCATCGTGCACGACGAGCGTGTCGACCCGCCCCGCCTCGAGCGCGGCGAGCACGTCGCCGTCGTAGTCGTCGGCCGTGGCGGTCGACTCCTTGGCCCGTTGGATGGCTGCCACGGCGTCGGACGCGGCGATGTCGGCCGTGAGCCGGGTGACCGCGTCGGCGATGCCGTCGACATCGCCGTGCTCGATCGATTCGATCGAGTACTCGTCGTTGCGAACGAGCTTCGCGAGCGATTCGACCACCATCGATCGTGCGCGCGCCGGGCCGGCCACCGCGACGAGCCGGGCGTCGATGCGTCGTGCCACCTCGTCGGCCGCGTCTGCGACGTCGTCGGCGTTCTCGTCCCAGGTGTTCTCGGCGCGTTGCTGGAACCGCCGCTGTGACCATCCGCCGGGATGCCCGCGGTGGATGTGCTCGGTGTCGCCCTCCACGATCTCGCTGTCGAGCACGCGGCCGCCGTCGAACGCGTTGATGCTCGCGCCGGCCTTGTCGGCTTCGACGACGACGTGCGCGACCGTGCGCTGCCGGGCTTCGATCACGGGGGCGAGCCGGGGCAGTGGACCTTCGAACAGGCGTGGCTCGACCGCGTCGTCGACGAACTCGACGTGCGTCGGTCCGCCGACGGCGTGGAACACGATCACCGATTCGCCGGCGTCGTGGGGAAGCGCCGCCAGTTCCTGCTCGAACGCCTCGAGATCGTCGGTCGGCCAGTCGCTGCTCACGTCCTTCAACGCGTTCTTGCAGCGGACGGAGAAGCGATCGGCGGCGTCGGCGTGCTGGCTCGGTGCCGGAAGCAGGACGGTGAGAAACGGTCCGTCCGCGTCGATCAGTGGTTGCAGGTCAGCGAGGGAAACGGTCATGGAACGAGCATCCCCGCAGCTCAGAGGTGCCAAACGTCGCCGCGCGCGTGAAGGCCTCTCGTCGGAAGGGTCACCCGATCGCGTCACCCGGTCGGGGGTTTCGGTGCAAGGTGCAGAGCAGCCGGGCACCTGCGGTTTGCCGTTCCCGGGCCGGGGGTACGCGCGCCCCATGACACATCAGCGAACCATGTTCCGCCCCATGCTCGCCGGCCTCGCGGTCGTCGGCTTGTCGTTCGGTGCCACCGCGTGCAGCGACGATGACGACGACGGCGACGTCGAGATCGACAACCCCGTCGACGATGGTGACGTCGAGGACGTCGAGGACGAACTCGACGACGTCGGCGACGACATCGAAGACGGCGTCGACGACGCCGAAGAGGAGATCGACGAGGAGGTCGAGGAGGACTGAACCTCGCGACCGTACGAGTCGGTCGCAACGAGTGCGGCGAGGGCCACCCGACACCGTCGGGTGGCCCTCGCGCGTGCGCTGGACGTTGTCGGCGTTTCCGTCAGTCGCTGCGGCGGGTGAAGACGGGAGCGTCGACCGACGACCGGTCGGGCGCGAACTCGTAGCCGTCCGCCGCGAACTCGGCAAGGGCGCCGATCGTCGTGATGCGCTCACGGACGATCCAACCGGCCATCGCGCCCCGGGCCCGTTTGGCGAAGAAGCCGATCATCTTGAAGTCGGTGTCGCCCTGGGCGTCGAGGAACTTGGGGGTGATGACGCGTCCGTCGACCCGATCGGGCTGGACGGCGCTGAAGTACTCCTGCGACGCCAGGTTGACGAGCGCCGGGGTGCCGGGGCTCTTCGCCAGATCCCTGTTGAGTTGATCGGTGACCTTCGACCCCCAGAAGCTGTAGAGGTCGTCACCCTTGCCGTGGTGCACCTTCGAACCCATCTCGAGCCGGTACGGCCGGATCAGGTCGAGCGGCCGCAGCACGCCGTGCAACCCGGAGAGGATCCGGAGCACCTTCTGCGCGTGGGTGAAGTCGCGTTCGTCGAACGAGTTCGGTGCGTCGAGGCCGATGTAGGTGTCGCCGTTGAAGGCCAGGACAGCGGGCCGGGCCGGATCCGGTGATGTCGGCGGCTCCCAGTCCTGGAACCGCTCGAAGTTCAGCTCGGCGAGCGCCGGGGAGATCGACATGAGCGCCGCGAGGTCGTCCGGCGACCGGCGCGACATGATCGACACCAGTTGCCGCGCTTCGTCCATCATGGTGGGCACCGTGTACTTCCTGGTCGCGAGCGGCGATTCGAAGTCGAGGGCTTTGGCGGGCGAGACGACGATCAGCACCCCATCAGTTCTACCGTCGGTTCCACCGGCCTGCCGAGGCCGGGACGTGACCGGCGTGCGCGTAGCATCCCAGCGTGAGGATCAGTCCCCGCGCGCTGGCGGTCGTGTTCGCGTGTGCGTCGGTGGGCGGGATCGCTGCCGCGGCGGTCGCCGGGGGGATCCACGAAGCCGCCGACGTGTCCGAGCCGGCGGCGCGAGGCGTCGCATTCCGGGCGACCGACACGCTGCCGCCGCCGACGGGTTGCCGGCGGGTGGTGGTGATCGGCGACTCGCTCACCGACAACGCCGGAC
>CAXBAZ010000597.1:0-3198 GCA_963973395.1 uncultured Acidimicrobiaceae bacterium | reverse complement strand
ATCGTCACGGGGCAGCTCAGCGGAACGAAAAGGAGCGCAGCGACGTATCCGCTGAGCGCCCAGGCACAACTCGCAATCGAGCGCCATGTAGCGTGACGCGGGTGACTGGTTCGTCGGCTACCACCGACGTGCCGCAACCCGGACCGGTCTCCGACCCGGCGGCTCGGCCGCGGCGCATCGCGGTGGCTGTCGGGGCAGCGGCGATGGTCCTGGTCCCTCTGGAGCGGTTCGCGAACTTCGAGTGGCACAGCGACGACGTCGCGTGGCAGGTCGCCTTCCGGACCTGGCGCCCGGGTGCCGACACCTTGGTGCTCACGGAGAACACCTATCTCCTGCGCCTCCCGCTGCTCCTGGCCGGCGATGCCGTCCTGCCCCCGACCACGTGGCATCTCGCCGCCCTGTCCGTGGTGCTCAACGTCGTCGGCTGGCTGCTGGTGTGGCGGTTCGTACGGGAGGCGGTGGCGGAGTCGACGGGTCGGCCGCTGCAGGTCCCCCACGAGATCGTCGCCGTCGCGACGAGCGTGTCGGTGTTCGTCATCAGCGAATCGATGCGTCTCGTGAACTCGGGATTGACGACACGAAACCTGGAAACCGGTCTGTACCTCCAGGCGCTCTGGGTGGTCTGGCTGTGCTGGTCGGGACGGATCCTGCTCGACACACGCCGGGCGGCGCTGATCTCGATCGCAGTGATCCTGTTGGGTCTGAACGACCCGCTGTTCATCTACTCGATCGCGACGCCGGTCGTCGCGGTCGTCGCGCTCGACCTCCTCGCATCCGCGACGTTCGCCGATCGGCGGCCGCCCATCTGGCGGCGGCCGCTGCTCGCCGGTGTGGCGATCGGCGTCGTCGGATGGTGGGTGATCCGCTCCGGCCTCCACCTCGTGTCGGTCCAGCAGCGCGGGAGCGGGGTGTCGGTCGCCTCACTACGGACGTTGCCGGACCGGCTGGAGAACCTCGCCCAGGTCGCCTCGCTCGCGTCGGGCTTCGACCGCATCGATTCGGGTCGGACCTGGCAGCAGGCCACCGCTGTGCTGTTCGGTGCCGCCATCGTGGCGGTCGTGGTCGGGCTCGTTCGCCATCGCCGCACGGTCTCCACGATCGTGTGGCTCGCACTGGCATGGCTCGCCCTGCTGTGCGGCCTGTTCCTCGCCACGACCGCCGGGACGGAGTTGAGCGGCTACCGCTACGTCTCGGTCGGCTTCGGTGCGGTGAGTGCCGCCGCCGCGGTCGTCGCGACCCGCAGCAGACTCGGATCTGCGATCGCCGTCGGGGTCGCGCTGATCGCAGTCGTCGGCGCCGTCGTCGACCACGTCACGGAGTGGGGCGACAACCAGAATCTGGCCCGCGCCGAACTCGCGGACACGATCGACGATCTCGCTCGGGACGGCCACGTCGTGGGCTATGCCGGGTACTGGAGTGCGCCGATCATCTCCTTCCTCGGACGCTCCGACACCGAGGTGCTCCCCGTCCGGTGTGATGCCGCAGGCCGGACCGTGCCGTTCGAGTGGATCACCGATCTGGGCCGGTTCTCGCGCACGGCCGGCGCGAGACCGTCGTTCCTGATCATCGACCACACGAGTGAGGCGACGATGTGTTCGACCGGACAGCTCGTCGATCAGTACGGCCGACCCGACGACATCGTCCGTGTGCCCAGCTCCGACGACTACGAGGTGTGGGTCTGGGATCCGGGCGATCGCTGAACGGAGCGAACCCGGTTCGCTCCGTTCGAGCTCAGTCGGCCCGGTCGGGATGGTGGGACGAGGTCGAGGGCGAGGGATAGCCGAAGGGCAGCTCGAGGCAATGCCGGTCGAGCAGCTCGGGGTCGGCCAGCAGCTCACGGGTCACACCGTCGGCGACGATGCGTCCGCGGTCGAGGATGACGGAGCGCGGACAGGTGGCGAGCGCGAACGGCAGGTCGTGGGTCACGATCAGTTGGGTGTGCGGGAGCCGCTCGAGCAACTCCGCGAGTTCTCGACGCCCGCGTGGGTCGAGCCCGGAGGTCGGCTCGTCGAGCACGAGCAACCCGGGTGTCATCGACAGCACCGCAGCGAGCGCCACACGCCGCTTCTCACCACCACTCAAGTGGTGCGGCGTACGGTCGATCAACTCGTCCGCCCCGACCGACTCGAGCGTGGCTCGGACGAGGCGTTCACGCTCATCGGCGCCGATGCCGAGGTTGGCCGGGCCGAATCCGACGTCGTCGCGAACGGTCTGCATGAACAGCATGTCGTCGGGATCCTGGAACACGGTGCCGACCTTGCGCCTCACCTCCCGAAGATGCTCGGCGTCGAGTTCGATGCCGTCGACGCTGATCCGACCCGACTGGAGTTCGAGCAATCCGTTGAGGTGAAGCGCGAGCGTCGTCTTGCCGGCACCGTTCGGACCGAGCACGGCGACCCGCTGACCGGCTTCGACGTGCAGCGACAACTGATCGAGGACCCGTTGGTCCCGGCCGGGGTAGCTGTACGCCAGGTTCTCGACGACCAGCGTGGCCGCGCTCATCAGAACACCACCGCGAACAGCAACAGGGTTCCCGCGGTGACCGAGCCGGGGAACAGTGCGGCGACCCACTCGGAGCGTTTCGCCTCGCGGTCGTCGAGCACCGGGAGTTGGCCGTCGAATCCTCGGGACAGCATCGCCTGGTGGACGCGTTCACCCCGTTCGTACGACCGGATGAACACCGCTCCTGCAGACGCGGCGATGGGGCGCACCTGCCACAGCCATCGCGGATCGTGGCACCGGGCGGCCATCGAGCGACGCATCCGGGTGAACTGATCGATCACCACGTCGAGATACCGGAACATGAACGCGACGATCGACACCATCACGGCCGGAAACCGGAGTCTGCCCAAACCGTGGATGATGTCGGGGATCGGTGTCGTCGCCGACAGGACGATGCTGGCACTGGCGCCGAGCAACGACTTGACGACGATGTTCCACGTACTCCACAGCCCATCGTTCGACAGGGACGCCCCGAGCACATCGGTCTGTTCGCCGCCGGCCACGAACGGGATGAAGAGGGCGAACGTGATGAACGGGATGACCGCTGTGAGTCGCGACAGCAGCAGGCCGAGCGGGAGGCGGGCAACTGCGACGACGGTACCGACCACGACGAAGTCGACGGCGAACGCCGGGACTGCGCGGCGTGGAGTGAGCGCGACCAGCACGACGAAGAGCACCAGTCCGGCCACCTTGGCC
>CAXBAZ010000596.1:0-3199 GCA_963973395.1 uncultured Acidimicrobiaceae bacterium | reverse complement strand
CTCAGATGGCTAGAGCACTGCCTTCACACGGCAGGGGTCGTTGGTTCGAGTCCAATATCGCCCACGTGGAACGGATCCCGGCGAGCACCTCGCCGGGATCCGTCGCGTCCGGGCCCGTCAGCGCAGCCGGCTGTCGAGGAGCCGGCGGTCGGGCACGTCGTCGAATGCATCGCCGACGAAGTAGCCCTGGAGATCGGCGACGATGTGGGCGGGAGCGAGCGTGTACACGCAGGCGCGTCCGTCGGGGCCGAACTCGACGGTCGTCAGGCCGTTCGCGGTGGCCAGCGGCCGGTCGTAGTTGACGTTCGACGTCGCCCCGGGGGTCGAGTCGCAGGGCAGCACCTGGAGATAGCCGGGCGCCTGGGTCTGCGTCGCGACCAGCGAGACGATGGCGACCGAGTCGGCGCGGCCGCGCAACTCGGTGAACGAGCCGCCACCGGGCACCGTCGCACCGCCGAGGCGCGTGTCGGCCAGACGTTCGTCGTCGACGTCGTCGAAGGCGTCGGCTGCGAGATAGCCCTGCACGTCGGCGACCACATGCGTCGCGGCGCTCGTGAACACGCATGCCGCGCCTCGTTCGTCGAACCTGACGAAGGTGAGGGCCGAGACGGTCATCCCGGCTCGATCGAAGTTCAGGTTCGACGTCGTCGGTTCGGACGCTCCACACGGCACGATCGCGACGAATCCAGGTGCCGAGGTCTCGGTCGCGACGAGACTCACGACGCCGGTCGCGTTCGGGCGCCCGCCCGAGATCGTCGTGATCGCCCCCGCCGCCGGCGCCCGCCGACCACGGGAGTCGAGCAGCCGTTCGTCGGTGATGTCGTCGAGAGCGTCGTCGGCGAAGTAGCCCTGGACGTCGGCGACGACGTGGGTCGCTGCGAGGTTGTAGACGCACGCCGACCCGTCGTCGGCGAACCGGGTGAGCGCCAGTGTGGAACGTGTCTGGCCCCGGCCGTCGATGTTGAGGTTCGACGTGGCACCCGGGTCGTCGTCACACGCGAGCACCTGGAGATAGCCGGGCGCCACCGTGTCGGTGGCGACGAGCGAGACCAGCCCCGACCGGCCGGCCTCACCGGACATCCCACTGACCTGACCGGGCGGGAGCTGGGTCCAGGCGGCGACCACGCCGCCCGCCCGGTTGCGCAGCGTGAGGCCGTCCCCGGCGTCGGTGACGGACTCGTCGAACACCCCGGCGACCAGCGCGCCACGGTACGCATCACGGAGCCACGGAACGTCCTCGTGGGCGAAGATCGCCGACCGCCCCGGCAACAGCACGGTCCCACCGGGGATCGTCAACTCGATCTCCGGAACCTCGAACCCCGAGATGTCGACCGAGTCGCCCGACAGGTTGCGGATCGAGACGTGCTCGACCCCGTCGTACTTCACGTCGTCGATCGCCAGCGCCGGAACGGATGGCTGCGTGGTGCGGGCGACCCGACCGCTCGCTGCCAGGCTGCCGAGGATCCGCTCGAACTGCGGCACGACGAACGCAGCGATCAGACGGTCGGCCTCGGCGGTCGGATCGGCCGACGGCCCGTACGTGCCCCAGACCGCGCGGTCGGCGACCGCGTCGGGGCGGATCAGGCGGGCGAGCTCGCGCACCCGTTGGTCCATGGCCGTCGGGTCGAGCAGCTCCTCGGTCAGCGTCCTGATCCGGCGTCGCACCATCTCCGACAGTTCGGGGTCGAAGAAGAACGTCTCGAAGAAGGGCCCACCCGGGTGCTCGAAGGCCCCGCCGACGTAGACGCGGCTCTCGAGCGCCCCGAAGGTGTTCGACCATCGGCGTCCGAACGAGAGGTCGTAGTCGTTCTGCTCGATGCCGGCACGCCCGTACTGATCGAACACGAGTCGATAGTTCTTGTGACCGTAGTCCTGGTTCTGGATCACCATGCTCGCGGCGAGGATGTTGACCACCGACGGGACGTCGACGTTGTCGTAGATCCAGTTCCGTTCGGACACGCCGCTGAGGCCGTTGACCGCAGCGATGAAGCGGCGGAGTTCGCCGTCGTCGAGGTACTCGAACGTCTCCTTGTCGTAGCGGGCCCGCAGGCCCTCCTGCGAACGGTTCACGTCGTTGGGTGAGAGGAGTCCGAAGAGGTTGTCGGGGCCGACCTCGTACACCTCGGAGTCGTCGAGCCCGTACCGGTCGCGGTACGTACCGTCGGGCTGCTCGACGTACGTGTACAGGCCGAGGAACCGGTTGTTCCGCTCGAAGCGGACCGGGAAGGCCTGCTGCGCAGCTGCACCCGCCGCCGTCATGAACTCCGACGCCAGCGTCTCGCGCAGGAACGACTTGTCGGCCCAGGCCGAGTGCATCGCCCACTCGTCGACGTCGTCCGCGAGCAGGTCGTCGTCCTCGAGGTCGTAGCCGAACGGCAGGATGATCTTGAACTTCTTCTTGGGGAACGTTCGCGAGACCTGACCCTTGACACGGATGCGTGCGTTGTCGAACACCTGGCCCTCGTACGCGAACACCATGGGGTAGCCGTCGTCGCCGGACCGCGTGAGGTCGGCCGACATCGCCGCGAACACGTCGTCGGGCATGAAGATCTCAAACACGGGCAGGTCGCTGTCGACGTTCCGCGCCACCGTCGTGCCGTGATAGGCCGACCCGTCGCCCTGGCGCGGCCAGGTGCCCGAGCGGCCGCCCTGCGACGACGTCAGCCGGTAGCGCACGAGCGTTCCGGCGGGCTGGCCGGGGATCGTCGCCGTCGCCACCCCTCCCGTCACGACCATCGGCGTGGCGATCTCGGGTCCGAACCCGATGCGGTACCGGAGCGTGGCCACCGACGCGTAGCTCACGGTAGCGGTCACCACGATCGGCGTTCCGGCCGCCGGGAGGTCGGTGTGCGCGACGTCGGTGAACGTCGGCATCAGACCGACGGCGAACGACGCGTTCCGAGCTCCGGGGGTCGGCGGGTGTGACTCCCAGTTGCCGGGGGAGTCGCCGGCGGCGGCCGGATCGCGGCGCTGCAGCGAGTCGCCCTCGCCGTCGGCACGTGCCGGCCAGGTGCCGTTGTCGTCGTACTCGACGAGGTCGACGATCACACCCGAGCGATCGAGGAGCGCGATGTCCTCGCCGCCGTTGGAGAGTGCGCCGGGGTACCGATCGCCGCTGAGGACGAGGTAGCCGGCGGCGGGGATCGTGGTGCCGCCCCGGAAGCAGAAGTCGATGCCGTCGACACACCATCCCCCGACG
>CAXBAZ010000595.1:0-3204 GCA_963973395.1 uncultured Acidimicrobiaceae bacterium | reverse complement strand
TCACGACCGAGACGTTGCGGGCCGGCAAGCGACTCGGCCTCGCCAACAAGGAGAGCCTGATCGCCGCCGGCCCGCTGGTGCAGCCCCTCCGGGCGACCCCGGGGGCGGAGCTGATCCCGGTCGACAGCGAGCACTGTGCCGTGCACCAGTGTCTGCGCTCGGCGAACCATGCGCGCGAGGTCGAGCGGATCGTGCTGACGGCCAGCGGCGGACCGTTTCGAGGGCGATCGGGCGCCGACCTGGCCGCGGTCACCGTCGACGAGGCACTGAACCATCCGACGTGGTCGATGGGTCCCAAGATCACGGTCGACTCCAGCACGCTGATGAACAAGGGCCTCGAGGTCATCGAGGCCCACGAGCTGTTCGGCGTTCCGTACGACGCGATCGATGTCGTGGTCCATCCCCAGTCGGTGGTGCACTCGATGGCCGAGTTCACCGACGGTTCGACGCTCGCCCAGCTCAGCATGCCCGACATGCGGCTGCCGATCGGATACGCACTCGGCTACCCGAACCGGATCGGCACCCCGTACGGCCGGATCGACTGGACGACGCTGTCGCAGCTCGACTTCGAACCCCCGGACAGGGCGACCTTTCGGTGTCTCGACCTGGCCTACCAGGCGGGACGTGCCGGGGGGACCGCGCCGGCCTGGCTGAGCGCCGCCAACGAAGTGGCCGTCGATGCGTTCCTCAACGGGCTCATCTCGTGGCCGCAGATCGCCGATGTCTGTGCTGCGGTGCTCGACGAGTATGACGGCACCGCGCCAGATACCGTCCACGACGTGATCGCGGCCGACGGCACCGCCCGTCGACGGGCACGGCGTGTGATCGAGCAGGGAATGGTGAAGTAGATGACCACCGACGAACGAACGGAAGCGAAGCGGCACGGCCGGTTCACCAGCGAGGTGATGGCCGGTGGCGCGGTCGTGGAGAAGCCCGACGACGAGCTCGTCGGCGGATTCCGCGGTGCGGTGGGTGTGCTCGGTGTGGTCGCGTTGATCGGCATCCTCGGGTTGTTCAGCATCTGGTGGCTCGTCTTCGTGGTCGGCGTCCTGATCGCGATCTTCCTCCACGAGACCGGCCACTTCGTCACGGCCCGCTGGACCGGCATGAAGGCGACCCAGTTCTTCATCGGCTTCGGCCCGCGCCTGTGGAGCTTCAGGCGGGGCGAGACCGAGTACGGGGTGCGAGCGCTACCCCTCGGTGCGTTCGTCCGGATCATCGGGATGAACAACATGGACGAGGTCGAACCGGGCGACGAGGACCGCACCTACCGCTCGAAGAGCTATCCCAAGCGGTTGCTCGTGATCTCGGCCGGGTCGATCATGCACATGCTGATCGCGATCATGCTGCTGTTCGTGGTGTACGTGGCCGACGGTGAGGTCGTCGAACGCGGCGGCGCCGAGATCGGCGTCGTCGAGCAGACCGGCCCGGCGGGTGTCGCCGGGCTGCGGTCCGGTGACGTGGTCGTGGCGATCGACGGCGATCCGGTCGGCGGCTCGGCCGACCTGGGCCGTCTGGTGCAGGCCAACGATCCCGGCGCGACGCTCGAGTTCGAAGCGCTGCGCGGCGAGGAGATCGTGACGATCCCGGTCACCCTCGCGGCCAACACCGACGACGAATCCGTCCTCTTCGGCAAGCCCTACGTCGGTGTGTCCAGCGGCGCCTACTTCGACACGATCGAGCACTCGGTTCCTGCCGCCGCGGTCAACGCGGTCACCGACATCTTCCCCACGTCGTGGGAGATGACCAAGGGCGCCGTGCGGGTGCTCAACCCGGTCAACATCTTCACCCACGTGACCGGCAGCAACGACGACCTCGAGACCCGCCCGACCACGCTCGTGGGCGTGACGGGTCTCAGTGACGACGTCGGCGAGGCACAGGGCCTGATCGGCATCCTGTTCCTGCTCGCCGTGCTCAACGTGTTCGTCGGCGTGTTCAACATGTTCCCGTTGCTGCCGCTCGACGGCGGTCACGCCGTGATCGCCACTTACGAACGGCTCCGCGAACGTGGTGGGCAGCGGTACTACGCCGACGTCGCCAAGATGATGCCGTTCGCGATGGCGGTCATGACGGTGTTGCTGTTCCTGTTCATGTCGGGGCTCTACCTCGACATCACCGACCCCGTGGGCTGAGCGGGGCCGGTTCGCCCGATCGCTGCGTTGCGTCTCGCCACTCGCTGTCCGACGGAGCGAACCGGGTTCGCTCCGTTCGCGTCCGACGTTCGTTGACCGGTGGCAAGCGGTAGCGTCGAGTTCGCGATGGACGTGACCGACTGGAAGACCGAACGGCGCCCGACCCGCCAGATCATGGTGGGCGACGTGGCCGTCGGCGGCGACGCTCCGATCAGCATCCAGTCGATGACGATCACCAAGACGTCCGACGTCGAGGGCACACTCCAGCAGATCTACGCGCTGGCGGCAGCCGGATGCGACATCGTGAGGTGCACCTGCAACGAGCAGGCCGCGGCCGAGGGCCTGGCCCAGATCGTCCCGCGCTCACCCGTGCCGATCATCGCGGACATCCACCACCAGTACAAGATGGCGCTCGCGGCGATGGAGGCCGGGGTCCACGGGCTCCGGCTCAACCCCGGCAACATCCGCAAGCCCGAACACATCAAGGCGGTCGCCTCCGAAGCGCGTGATCGCAAGATCCCGATCCGGATCGGGGTCAACGCCGGCTCGCTCGACCCGTCGCTCTACGAGAAGTACGGAGGTGCGACACCCGAGGCGATGGTCGAGTCGGCCGAGCGCGAGATGGCCTACTTCCACGAGGTCGACTTCGACCTGATGAAGATCTCGGTGAAGGCGTCGAGCGTGCCGCTCATGGTCGAGGCGTACCGCCAGCTGTCGGCGGTGACCGACGTGCCCCTGCATCTCGGTGTGACCGAGGCCGGGCCGCCCCCCGCCGGGCTCGTCAAGGCCACGGCGGGCATCGCGACGCTGTTGATGGAGGGCATCGGCGACACGATCCGCTATTCGCTCACCGCCGATCCGGTCGAGGAAGCCCGTGCCGGCCGCCAGCTGCTCGAGGCGCTCGGCCTCCGCGAGCGCAAGAACGTCGACCTGATCGCCTGCCCCTCGTGCGGCCGTGCCGAGGTCGACGTGATCGACGTGGCCAACCGGGCGATGCAGGCGTTCGGCGAACGTGAACTCCCGCTCCAGGTCGCAGTGATGGGATGTGTCGTCAACGGTCCGGGCGAAGCCC